>CAYZQU010000232.1:0-3559 GCA_964480645.1 uncultured Ruminococcus sp.
ATATTCCGTCGCTCCCCTCGCGGGAGCGAGGATTGAAATACCAAGACATTCGGATGTGTACGGTTTATTTACGTCGCTCCCCTCGCGGGAGCGAGGATTGAAATCGCAAATTACCGACAGACACAAGCAAGGCATACGGTCGCTCCCCTCGCGGGAGCGAGGATTGAAATATCGGGGGCAGGGACATCCGCGATAGGTGGTGGAACAGTCGCTCCCCTCGCGGGAGCGAGGATTGAAATTACCACTCCAAAGATTGGATACAATCGGGAACGGCAGTCGCTCCCCTCGCGGGAGCGAGGATTGAAATCGCATTATCCTGACTACGTGCAGCACGATATATCGCGTCGCTCCCCTCGCGGGAGCGAGGATTGAAATCTACTTTCTGCCCATTCGGGCGGTTTAATTACCCGTCGCTCCCCTCGCGGGAGCGAGGATTGAAATAAAATGGGTTGATTAATAACATCTTGTCTATACCGTCGCTCCCCTCGCGGGAGCGAGGATTGAAATAGTAACTGCCTTGTTTTGTCCACCGTCAGCCCCAAGGTCGCTCCCCTCGCGGGAGCGAGGATTGAAATATTTTATCCTTAAAATGCTGTGTCTCGATTGCTTTGTCGCTCCCCTCGCGGGAGCGAGGATTGATACTAATTCTTAATAGAAAACGAGATAATGTGTCTACTTTTAATAAAAAATTAGTATTATGTATATCTTCCCGCGCCCGTTTCAAGTGATTGATAGTAGGCAAACATCTCCTTTCCTACGCGCTTAAACAGGTTCTTCTCCCATTCGGACTTCTCCTCAGGCGTTAAGCTGTCCAAGCGCACTAATCCACGTTCCCCACCGAAGTCAATCATAGACGGGCGAGCTTTCCAACCATTTTCAAATACTCGTGTTCCGTCAGGCAGAATTTCCACGACTTCCAAAAGCCGTATACTTCCATCGGAATTGCGGGGTATATCGTTCTTACGAGCCATAAAATCACCTCCGATTTCATTGTATTCAAGCAACGGTTGTACGTTTGACTACCGTTCCATGTTTTTTCAAGAGGTTGTGCGGTGTTGCCTTAAAGTAAAATGTCAAGTACTTTTTGAAAAAAGATAAAAAATGTTGACTTTTTTCACTTTTGGTGTATAATATTTAATACAAAATTATAATGATAGATACAAATTATTAAAACGCTGTAAAGGAGGAAAAGTATGAAAACCGCAGCTTGCTATATTCGAGTGTCGACAGATGACCAACTCGAATATTCACCCGACAGCCAGTTGGAGAAAAACCGAGATTATGCCAAACGCAATGATATGATTCTTCCTGAGGAATTTGTATTTATCGAGGACGAGGGCGTAAGCGGCAGAAAAGCCGCAAAACGCCGCGAATTTCAAAATATGATAGCAATTGCCAAAAGCAAGCCAAAACCTTTTGATGTGATACTGGTATGGAAATTCTC
Organism: uncultured Ruminococcus sp.; assembly: GCA_964480645.1. Classification (GTDB taxonomy): domain Bacteria; phylum Bacillota; class Clostridia; order Oscillospirales; family Ruminococcaceae; genus CAG-115. Next base: position 1,445 of record CAYZQU010000232.1, read on the forward strand.
ACGTTTTGCGCGTAATCGTGAAGACAGCATTGTTTACAAGTCAATGCTTAGGAAACAACTCGGTATTGAGGTCATTTCCGTAAGTGAAAATATCGGCGATGACAAATTGTCGGTCATTACCGAAGCCATCATTGAAGCAATGGATGAGTACTATTCCATCAACCTCGCCGAGGAAGTCAAGCGTGGTATGACCGAAAAAGCAAAACGCGGCGAGTACTGCACATATGCGCCGTTTGGTTATAGGCTTGAAAACAAACAGCTTGTTATTGTTCCGGAACAAGCGGAAATTATTCGCGAGGTGTTTACAAAATATGTAAACGGTTGGGGACAAAAACGAATTGCTCTTTGGTTAAATGAGATTGGAATAACTTCCATTCGCGGTGGTAAAATTGAAATTCGTACAATTGATTACTGGCTGAACAATCCCGTGTATCACGGATATACAAGGTGGACACCCGCCGGAAAGATTCGTAGAAATTTCCACAATCCCGACAGTATTATATCCAAAGGTACACACGAGCCGATTGTTGATGAAAATCTGTGGAAAATAGCGCAGGAACGCCTTGACGAACAGAAACGCAAATACATAAAACATCGCCGCGTAAATCCATCAAACAAATACACACTGTCCGGGATAATAAAGTGTTCAAACTGTGGAGCAAACCTTACGCGCGCAAGAAATGACTCTATGCAATGCGCGAATTACAATAGGGGAACTTGCCTTGTTTCACATTTTGCCAAAATGGAGAAATTAGAATTGCTTTTGTTTTCTGCTATACAACACGACCTTGAGAGCGGAAACTTCGTTCTGGAACGCGTTCAAATGCCCCGTATTCAGTCGAAAGCTCCCGATTATACCATTCTTATAGAAAAGGCAAAGCTACGTTTACAGCGCGTTTCTGACGCGTATCAACGCGGAATAGATACAATCGAGGAATACCGAGAGAACAAATCAAGAATCCTAAAGGAAATTGCTCAATTGGAAGAAAAAGCCAAAATCAAAACAGATTCACACGAAATATCCAAAGAAGAACGACAGACATTCGCGGATAAGCACCTGAAAACGTTGGAGCTACTCCTTAACCCCGATATACCCGAATCCGAGAAGAACCAACTACTGAAAGGATTTATAAAGTCAGCAACATTCAATAAGACCGATAACAGTGTTTCGGTCATTTATTTATACTAACCTGTATATCAAATTGGAGTCAGCTCCGCCATACTGCGAAAGGATAATACCCGCAAGGTGCGGATTCTTATTCTTGATACACACGGGAATCTGGGTTCTTTTCTCGAAAATAAACATAATTTCACCTCACTTATCTCAACTCAGCGGAGGGAAGTTTCCACAAAGCCAATCCCATTCGCCATTGATTCCCGCGCTGTATGCCGTCAGCGGATAGAAGCTTTCCTCAAACGCGGCTCTGCACGCCTTTAGCTGGCAAACCGCCTCGCGGAACATCTCAATAGCGCGTGTGTCGTCTGGGTGCGTATCAAGATAGAGTTTCAGGTCGGTCGCAAAGAAATCTGCCTCCATAATCGCGCGCATAAGTTCCTCACAGGAAGCGTTGCTGCCACTGTTTCCGCTATTGTTGCTGTTGCGCGCATTCTGCATATTCCGAACGCTCTGAGTGTTCTGCTGATTCGGGCGGCTGTTTCTGTTATTCATATTATTTCCCATTAAAAAGCCCCCTCTCGTACTCGTCTATGGTGATGTTCAGCTCAGGAAAAATCGTTCCCGCGCGCATCGCCTTATTCGGAGAGTAAACCTTTTCCATTCTCTGCATCGGTACGTATGCGTATCCCACGCGCCGAAAAGATTTCGTTATATCCATAAAATCTTCCTTTCATATAGATTGCGGTGATTCCCGCTGTTTAATTTTATGTATTACAAGGCATTTTGGTTACATAATTTGCCGTTTTCGGTAATATATTGTACAAGCAGAAGCATTAAATTCCCGAAAGGAAATGAATTATGGTTGAAAAAAGATACATAAAAAACACCGCTATTTTGTTCATTTCAATGGCGATAACCAAAATTGTTGGCGCGCTGTTCAAAAGTCCGCTAGCGAATCTGCTTGGTGGAACAGGTATGGGATATTTTTCCGCCGCGTA
>CAYZQU010000233.1:0-3556 GCA_964480645.1 uncultured Ruminococcus sp.
TCTCGCGTATGCTGTGGTGGTTTCCGTGGTCTCAATAATAGCATTTAATCAAAAGATGAGAGCGGACTTACAATAATACTTTATCAATATTAAAAAATTGCGTATGGACAAATAATCCATACGCAATTTTTTTAGAATCGTTTTGCGGAGGTAAAATCCACGGTTTTGGTGAACGGATTATACAGTAAGTCGCTGATGTCCTCACCAATAAAAAAATACTCGTTTTTGTAGTAGAGCGGCAAAAATTCCGCATTGTCAATCAGAGTCTGCTCGGCTTGGAGAAATATTTTCGCACTCTCGGAAAGCTCTGCGGCAGCGTTTGCGGCGTTAAGCTTAGCGTCAAACGCGTTATCCTGAATGTGAGAATAATTATCTGAACTATCTGTGGTAAACCGTTCCAGATACGCCGCGGGACTGTTATAATCCCCTGAAATTTCCAAAAGCGCAATATCGAAATCACCGTCCCTCAGTCTGGTGCGGTATTCCCTCTCGTCCAGAACCTGAACCACACAATAGAACCCAAATTCGCGCTGCCACTCCTGCATTATATATGACACAGCAGTCTCCGCGACAGTATTCGGTACGATTATAACCGCGCCGGTGAACAATTCCAAATCTAATGAGCTTTTAACGGATTGAAACAGTGTCCGCGCCTTTTCGGGACTATACTCAGTAAGTTCGCAATTTCCTACCTCGACACGGTAGCTTTGGTCCAGAAGTGAAACCTGCTTTGGAACAATCCCTCCGGCTGCTTCAAAATCGGGAATCGCTTTCATAATGGTTTCTCTGTCAACAAGCTGTGACAGCGCGCGACGGAAATCAACGTTTTGAAAGAGTTTATATTTGGTATTGAGAACCAACCCACAGGTGATATTGCAAAACTCTTGGCATTTATATTTCCCCTTGACGCGAGATTTGTCGGAATTTTCCACAGCCACGCAATTCACATCGCCGTTTAGAAAATCGTCGATGAAGTCCTCCTCGTCTTCGATGAAGAAGTTCAATCCCGAGGGGCAAATCTCGATGGATTCGGCATTTTTCTCGTTTCTCTTGAGAACCAAGTTGTTTGTATCGGTTATGGCATGCGGGTCATAAGTCCAACTTTTCACATAGAACGAGCCGTTGGAGGGCGTACACTCCGCAGACAGTCCGTACTTTCCCTGAGACTGCAGAAAAAACTCCTCATTGCACGGCATTGCAGGAGGTTCGGCAAGCATTTCCGGAAGACGCGGATTAGCGTAATCCAATGTTATTTCAAGCTCAAAATCGCCCTTTGCTTTTACACCCAATAAATCGGGATTGGTGATTTCGCCGTTGTGGAGTTTCTCGGCGTTTTTGATGCAAAAATACTCACCGGCGCGTGGCGCGGAGGTTTCGGGCAAAAACAACCGCGTGAATCCATAAACGAAGTCTTTCGCGGTACAATGTTGCTGAAATCCCTCGCTGTTCACCCAATAAATATCATTTCGGAGCTTAAATTCGTACTTCAAGCCGTCATCGGAGACCACGAAGTCTGTTGCCGCCGCCGACCTCACCGAGCCGTCCGCGTTTATTGCCGTAAGCCCCATATAAACGTTCTCGATAATGACGTCGGAGTTCGGCTCGTTCGCCTGCTGCGGGTCGAGCGTAGCGGGATTATCGGAAATATCATATTTCAAGACGCGGTCTTTTCCACTGCTTTTACTGCAAGACGTCAAGTTCAGAAGCAAGGCTGCTGATAAAATTATGCAGATAATCTTTTTAATAATATTTATGTCAATCTCTCCTATCTGAATTTGTAAATCAAGTTTCCGAAGCGGGCAGAATACCCATTTTGTACTTTACCGTGAGGATTCTCGTGACGCTTTCGTTTATCCGCTGTTCGGAGATTTCTCCCGACTTAACTGCGTTCAGCACTCCTTTATACGCAGCGTTGAAATCTGCGGGAGACAGAATCATATCAATTCCCGCCTTGATGGACATTACCGCCGCTGTTCCGGAATCGTACACAGTCGAAATTGTATTCATACGCTGAGCGTCGGTTATCGCGATTCCGCCAAAGCCCAGCTCTCCGCGAAGCATTTCCGTAACTGCCGTATATGACAAATCCGAAGGAAGACCATCGCCGAACGCCGTTACCTGCTGATGTCCCACCATTACGAAATCCGCGCCTGCGCGAATTCCCTCGCGGAACGGAACAAACTCCTCATTACGAAGTTGGCTCAGCGTGCGGTCAATTACAATCGTGGAATCGGTATGCGTATTGCCATCCTCAGCACCCAACCCCGGGAAATGCTTAAGTGTCGCCGCAACCCCGGAGCTGTTTAATCCGCGAACCACACCGGCGGTCATATTCGCGACAACTTGCGGGTCATCGCTGAAAATGCGGTTTCCAAGCTCGTTATTCGGATGAAGATTCACGTCCGCAACGGGTGCGAAATCCACGTTAAATCCCAGCGCGCGGATATCCGAGCCAATAGTTTTTCCGATATTAAACGCCTCATCGAAATCGTTTCTCGCGCCGTAAGTCTCCATATCATCAAACGCAGTTGTGCCCAGTTTTTTCGCGCAGCGAGCGACCCTTCCGCCCTCCTCGTCCACGCCGAAGAACACTCCTATTCCGTTCAACAGAGCGCTCTCCTGAGTTTTGGAGAGCATTTCGCGTGTTTGACGGACGCTATCCAAATTGTCGCCCATACAAATTATTCCGCCAACGGGCTTTTCGCTTAAATCCAATGGTGTAAGCACTGTTCCGCTGTCTGTAATCTGCTCGGGATTCACGAAAAACAACTGATATACGCGTTCTTCAAGCGTCATTTGCGCGATTCGGCTTTGAATCGGGTCTTCGGGAATTATCGGCGGTGTAACAATCTCCGAACTGCTTGAGCTTGATATTGTGCTTTCGGAACTCGATGAACCAACTGAACTTGATATTGTGCTTGTAGAACCGGAATCAGTACTTGTGGAACTTGATACGCTTTCGGAAATAGATACGCTCTCCGTGGTCGCAGAACTTTCTGGAATAGACTGCTCAAATGAAGATGTGGAGCTTAAAGGACTTTCGGAGGTAGTGGAGTATGTACCGCTTGAATTTATGCCGGGAACGGATATTGTAATCTCCGAATCGGGCGATTCGTTAACACTGCAACCTGTAAACATTGCCAACATCACTATTGCCGCGATTTGTTTTATTGTGCTTTTCACTTTAATATCCTCCGCATAGATATAAATAGATATAATTCAATTTACTTATATTCCTATTGTACCACATCTTTGCAGAAAATTCAAGGACTAATTTTTGTTATTTTTACAGCCTGCACATTGTGAACAATCTCCACAACAGCCGCCTTTCTTTTTACGCTTTCTGATTCCCAAAACCGCCGCCGCAATCACCGCCGCGAGGATCATAATTACAACAATATCCGCGATATTCATAATTACACCTCACATTCCGCATACAAGACACACTGCCCGCACAATAAACGCCACAACCCACGCGACTATACACTGCCACAATACCACGCCGACAGCCCATTTTGCGCCAAGCTCACGCCGAATCGCGGCGATAGATGCCACA
>CAYZQU010000234.1:0-3553 GCA_964480645.1 uncultured Ruminococcus sp.
AATCGTCAATAAGATCAGTTTCGGTTCTTGTATTTTTAAGCAGCAAAAATCTCATTACCGTAAGGAATAAATAATAAATTGATACCGTTATAAACCATACCGAACGGTAGAAAATCCCCATACCCATCTTCACAGCAGTGTAAAATACGTTTATTCCAAGCGAGGAATATAGTGAAACAATTGTTCTGAATGGCGCGTCTGTGAGGTATCTGTGTATAAGCGGAAACTGATTTATCTGCCGCTTTGCATTCCTTGTGATTTGCGGAACACGCGCACACACTATCGTAAGCGTGTATGTCGACAGAAGATACGAGATATAAGCGAACGGTGAATCCCGAAGATTAAGCGTAAACACACAAATCAGTGCTGCCGCCGCAATTGGAGCGGTTATTAATATTACCGCATCGGGCGGGAATATCAAAATATGAATCACTCTTTTAAGCTTTTCCACTCATTCACTCCTTGTCAGTTTATAACCGTGGACGAAATTTTATTGCTCAAGCTCCTTTATCCTATCGCGCAGATACGCCGCGTGTTCAAAATCAAGCAGCTTTGCGGCTTTTTTCATCTCGGCTGTATACCTCGCGATAAGCTGTTCGCGTTCTCGGCGCGGGAGCTTCTTGACATCGGACTTTGTGCGCTTTTTGGTTTCTTTCTTGGTGATTTCCAGAACATCGCGTACTTCCTTAATTATGGTTTTCGGGATTATACCGTTTTCGGTGTTGTACCGCTGTTGAATTTCGCGGCGGCGCTGGGTTTCGGTTATGGCAAGCTCCATAGAGCGCGTAACCTCGTCTGCGTACATAATCACCGTTCCCTCGGCGTTTCGCGCGGCGCGTCCGATGGTTTGTACAAGCGACGTTTCCGAACGCAGAAAACCCTCTTTGTCCGCATCGAGAATCGCAACCAGAGAAACCTCCGGAATATCCAGTCCCTCACGCAGCAGGTTTATTCCTACGAGAACATCAAACTCTCCGGAACGCAAATCGCGGATTATCTCCATACGCTCAATTGTGTCGATATCGTGGTGCATATATCTCACTCGAATTCCCGATTTATCAAGGTAATCCGTCAAATCCTCCGCCATTTTTTTGGTAAGCGTGGTGACAAGAACACGTTGTTTTTTCTCCACGCGTGTATTTATTTCCGAAATCAAGTCCTCAATTTGACCCTCGGTGGGTTTGACAATAATTTCGGGGTCGAGCAGTCCCGTGGGTCGGATAATCTGCTCAACAATCTGTGTAGAGCGTTCCTTTTCAAAATCTCCCGGAGTAGCGGATACAAAAATCGCTTGTGGAATTTTTTTATAGAATTCATCAAAATTCAGAGGACGGTTATCGTATGCACACGGGAGGCGGAATCCATAATCTACAAGATTCTTTTTACGCGCGACATCGCCGCCGTACATTCCGCGAACCTGAGGGAGCGTGACGTGGCTTTCGTCTACCATCAGCAGAAAATCCTCGGGGAAATGGTCGATGAGCGTAATAGGCGTACTTCCGGGCGGACGGCGCGCCAATACGCGCGAGTAGTTTTCAATGCCCTTACAAGTGCCTATTTCACGGAGCATTTCCATGTCATAGCGTGTGCGCTGCTCAATTCGCTGTGCTTCAATAAGTTTGTTGTTGTCTTTGAAATATTTGATTCGCTCCTCCATTTCGGATTCAAGTTCCGCAAGCGCGTCCTCCATTTTGTCTCTGCCGATGATGTAGTGAGAAGCGGGAAAAATCATCGCGTGCAGAAGCTGACCTCGGGTGTTTCCGGTAACTACCTCGAACTCGCTTATACGGTCGATTTCATCACCGAAGAACTCTACCCGGACAGCGGTTTCGTTTGTGCTTCCCGCGGGGAAAATCTCCACCGTATCGCCGCGGACGCGGAATTTATTGCGCGTGAAGCTGATTTCATTTCGCTCGTACTGCATTTCCACGAGCTTATTTATTACAGCATCGCGGGAGATTTCCTGCCCCTGACGGATAGAGAGCGTATTTGTTCGGTAATCTTCGGGGCTTCCAAGTGAGTATATACAAGACACGGACGCCACAATAATGACATCTCGCCGTTCCGCAAGCGCGGCTGTTGCCGAGTGGCGAAGACGGTCTATTTCGTCATTTATCGCGCTGTCCTTTTCGATATATGCGTCCGTAGAGGGAATATATGCCTCGGGCTGATAATAGTCATAATAACTGACAAAAAATTCCACGGCATTATTCGGAAAAAACTCGCGGAACTCGGAGCAGAGCTGCGCCGCGAGCGTTTTATTATGTGCCAGAACCAATGTCGGCTTGTTCACGTTTGCAATGATATTCGCCATAGTGAACGTTTTTCCCGACCCTGTAACGCCAAGGAGGGTTTGCTCTTTATCTCCTCGCAGAACTCCCTCGGAAAGCATTTTGATTGCGTCCGGCTGATCTCCTGTGGGTTTATATTCGGAGTGAAGTTCAAACTTTCGTGAAATTTCCATATACACCTCGTTTGTTATTTATGACATTGATTTGCCAACTATGCGATTAATCCAAAATTCCATCAAAGCATCCCGATTTCCGGAAAGAGCAATACTTGTTTTCAGCGATTATAATGTGGTCAACCAGAACGATTCCGATTTCTTTCAAAAGGAACGCGATTCTTCGGGTAGTGGAGATGTCCTGAGATGACGGCGTTGAAGTTCCGTTGGGATGATTGTGTGCTATAAGGATTTTTTCGGCGTCAACCTCCATGGCTTTCTTTAATATTTTCTTTATATCAAATGTAGTTATGTTGCTGAGCTTTTTGCTTATTTCTTCCATGATAATCGGATGGAAATGATTGTCAATATAGACAACATACATCGCTTCTTTTACATAAACACTAAAAAGCTTTATGCAAAACTGAAGTGAGGAGTTAAATGTTAAAAAGCTGTCTTCTTTTGGCTGTTCAATGGATTCAATTCTTAAAACATCTCCAATGAAACAAATATGCTCCGCTGAGGCTTTGCCTAACTCCTTTACCGTGTAAAGCTCGTCCATATCGGTGGAAAAAATCTCGCGGATTGAACCAAAACGCTTTAACAGCGCATCACTGAGTTCTTCATAATTGTGCTTGTTAAAAACGTACTTCAGAATTATTTCCAAAGCTCCTTTTTCTCCATATCGCGCAAGACCTCGGTTATCCTCATCACATTCTTTGATTATTTTATTCATTTCTGCTATCTTTTGCTTGTGCTTCTGATAATCCGATGGCATTTTTACTTCCTCCTCAAAGCTCATTTAACGTATATATTATACATCATTCGTTTATCTTTGTCAAGATTGTATTTCGAGTTCAAATTCAAAAGATTAAAAATTTTGAAAAATTTTCAAAAAACCCCTTGACAAGTCGTTCTTTTTGTGATATAATCTTAGTGTTGCATAGATGATCCACTAGCTCAGGTGGTAGAGCACTTGACTTTTAATTAAGGTGTCCCGGGTTCGATTCCCGGGTGGATCACCACAATTTGCATCGGCAGTGAGCTGCGGCGAGGTTTTATTGTCGCGGCTTGTTGTTGTTTCATTCGCGCCCGTAGCTCAGCTGGATA
>CAYZQU010000235.1:0-3528 GCA_964480645.1 uncultured Ruminococcus sp.
CACCCTGACCGCGCTTTTCCGCTTCAATTCCGCAGTACGCGCCGGGAGTGTCCACAAGACAGATTATCGGGCGATGGAACTTCTCCGCCTGCTTCGCAAGCCTTAAAGACTTGCGGTATCCCTCCGGGTGCGGCATAGAGAAATTAGAACGCTTGTTCTCCTCAAGATTGCGCCCCTTTACCTGCGCCAGCACCGTCACGGGCGTAGACGACAAAAACCCGATTCCGCCGATAATCGCCGCATCGTCGCCATAACAGCGATCTCCGTGAAACTCCATAAACCGTGTAAACAGAGCGGGAATATAGTCGTTTACCGTCGGACGATTCTTATGGTGAACGATTTCCATACGCTCCCAAGCCGTTAAATTACTCATCTTCACTCCTTATTTTAAAAGCAAATTCAAAAACGCGCAAACGCTTCGCATTTGCGCTTGCTAAGTGACGCTACACACCGCTTCGCGGTGTTCCGCGTCACTTGCATTTTGAATTTGCACAAGTTGCCATAAACTTATCTGAATGGCAAAGCGGATTTGCACGAATCACTATTGCCCTTTTTTGAATCATAGCACATATTGCCGTTTAATCCAGCCAACAGCCCAATTGCTTGAGCTTTTGTAGATTCTCGATTCCGTCCGATGTGGCAAACACTGTTTCAACGAACACCGCGACGCGCAAGTTGGGAAATTTATCCATAAACTTGAAATCCGGGATAACCAGACCTTGAATCCACAGCACCTCAACGCCTAAAAACGCCGCAAAATCGTGCCAAGTATTCTCGCGAACACCATCATACCACTTCTCAAACTCGTCATCGGGAAGTTCCTCGTAATAATTCGCGGTGGAAACACACTCTCGGAACGTCTTCCACTTTTCTCTCGCCTCATCGGAAAAACAGTATTCGCGCCAATTTTCGTCATCATCGCGTTTAATGCCAAAAAATGACATCTGAACATCGTTTTGTCCACGGTATTTCTCAACGAGCTTAGCAATATCACCATTTCGCAGACAGCATACCCACTCATCACCGCCATCCGTATTTACAAATGGATTTGGAGGTATTTCGGACGACAACTCTATAAAGAAATCGTTGTCAAAGCTCTCCCCGATTACGAGATACTTTATTCGTTCCGGATCTGAGGAATCCCCCAAAGCGTCTCGAACCGCATTTTCAATCCACTTCTGCGTAAATCCAGTACTCATTATTCACTCCAAATTTCATAATTATCTTATGGTTGTTTCCTTCGGAAATCCGTGAAGCTTAAGTATCCCCGACAGAGCCTTGCGCATCATTCCACGTTCCACGATCATATCCACGAAACCGCAATCCATCTGAAATTCCGCCGACTGGAAATCATCCGGCAGCCGCTGTCGAATCGTGTCCTGAATAACGCGTCTGCCCGCAAACCCAATAAGTACTTTAGGCTCAGCGATGATAATATCCCCCAGACTCGCGAACGATGCTGTAACGCCGCCCGTGGTCGGGTCCGTCATCACGGTGATATATAAACCGCCTGCGTCGCTGTGACGCTTCACCGCGCCCGAGGTTTTCGCCATCTGCATAAGAGAAATAATCCCCTCCTGCATACGCGCACCACCGGAGCTTGCGAACATAATCACAGGCAAGCCCTTTTCGGTCGCGTATTCAAACGCCCTTGTGATCTTCTCGCCGACAACGCTTCCCATACTCGCCATCATAAAATGACTGTCCATAATGCCGATAACCGTCCGATACCCGCGAATCGTGCATTCCCCGGTAACAACCGCCTCGTTGGTATCGCATTGCTCCGCGCACTTTTCCACTTTCTCCTCATACCTCGGAAAACCAATCGGATTAAGCGACTTCATACCCGAATCAAATTCGATAAAGCTGTTCTCATCGGCGGTAAGCTCCAGACGCTCCTGCCACGTCAGCCGCGCGTGATACCCGCACTTCGGGCAGACCTTCAGTGCGCTGACGAATTCCTCGTTATAGAACACTCCCCCGCACCTCGGGCACTTAAACAGCAAATCGCGCGGAATTTCCACGTTCTTTGTCGCGGGAGGATTGTCGTCCATAAACCGCGACTTTACAACCTTGAACAAATCCTCAATAGACGCCATTTATTCAATCCTCCATAATGTTTACACGGTTTAAGAATCCGTTGTCAAATTCGCCGCGCTCAAAGCACTCGTTGCGAATCAGTCTTAAATGGAAATCAACGTTCGTTTCCACGCCGTCAATAATGAACTCCGCAAGTGCCACGCGCATTTTCGCAATCGCTTCTTCCCTGTCCACGCCCTTTACAATCAGCTTGGCTATCATACTGTCATAATACGGCGGAATTTCATACCCCGCATACGCCGCGCTGTCAATGCGCACATTGAACCCGCCCGGAACATGTATAGACCTTATCACTCCGGGGCACGGACGGAAATTATTCCGTGGGTCTTCCGCGTTGATACGGCATTCAATAGCGTGCCCCTCAACATGAACATCGTCCTGAGTAAACCACAGCTTCTCTCCGCTCGCAACGCGTATCTGCGCCTTTACAAGGTCAATTCCCGTAACAAATTCCGTAACCGGGTGTTCAACCTGTATACGCGTATTCATTTCCATAAAATAGAAGTTTCTGTCCTTATCAACAAGGAACTCGATAGTCCCGGCGTTTCTGTAACCGCACGCCTTTGCCGCCGCAACCGCCGCCGCGCCCATCTTCGCACGAAGCTCCTCAGTCATAATCGGACTGGGACTCTCCTCAAGAACCTTCTGATTCCGCCGCTGAAGCGAACAGTCACGCTCGCCGAGATGAACCACATTCCCATAATCGTCTGCCAGAAGCTGAACCTCGATATGACGCGGATTAACAACAAACTTCTCGATGTACAAATCCCCGTTCCCGAAATTCGCCGCCGCCTCCGCCGAAGCCTCATTGAACTTCGCCTCAAGCTCGGATTCGCTCTCCACAAGTCGGATTCCGCGACCGCCGCCGCCGGCAGTAGCTTTCACCATCACGGGATAGCCTATTTCGCGGCAAACGGCTTTCGCGTCCTCAAAAGACTTCACAACCCCATCCGAGCCGGGAATTACAGGCACTCCCGCGTCAATCATCGTCTGACGCGCGTGGGCTTTATCGCCCATTTCGTCCATGGTCTTTGGAGTCGGACCGATAAACGTGATTCCGCATTTGTCGCACAACCGCGCAAAATCAGCGTTCTCGGACAAAAATCCGAACCCGGGGTGAATCGCGTCCGCGCCTGTAATCTCACACGCGGCGATAATCGACTTTGTGTTCAGATAGCTGTCCTTAGAGGACGCCGCGCCTATGCATACAGCCTCGTCCGCAATCTGAGCGTGGAGCGCCGACTTATCCGCCGTGGAATACACCGCCACAGTCTTTATACCAAGCTCACGGCAGGCTCTCATAATACGAATGGCGATTTCGCCGCGATTGGCAATAAGTATCTTGTTAAACATATATTTGCTCCATTATTCCGTTTTAGAACCTGTACCAATAGCGTAGGTGTGCGGATTTTCGAGCATAATTTTGTC
>CAYZQU010000236.1:0-3475 GCA_964480645.1 uncultured Ruminococcus sp.
GATATACAACGCGAAAATCACGATTCCGCCGCCGGTCATAATAATGCCGATTTTCAAACCGGGAGTCTCATAGGTAAACGAAATATCGCATTTACCCTCGGGCACACGGATTCCGCACAAACCCGCGTTGATTTTGTCAACCTCAACGGGTTGTCCGTTTACGGTTGCGCTCCAACCCTTGCAATACGGCACACTGAATACCACCAACTTCTCGGAATCGTAATCGCTTACCGCCGTGAAGCCCTTTTTGTTGATGGAGAACTGCTGAACACCCTCAGCAATTCGATTCTGAGCATCACTCTTGAAGCGTTCAAGCGTGATAATTCCGGTATCGTCCGGGTCAAGCGGATTCAGAATATCCGAATATTTCTCCGCCTGCTCCTCGGTCAGAACAGCTGCGCGCACAAGCAGATTATCCACCTTACGGTTGCCTTCAACATCTTTACGCAGCAGATAATCATCGTATGCGAAGCCCATAGGAAGCGCGTAATCCGTCTTGTAGATGTCATAATTACCCTGCGTTTCCATATACTCGTAAATCGCCAAATCCTTGAGAGTGCTTTCAACCCTTGTCTTGCTCATATCATGAGGAATCATTATATATTTAACGCGCGAAAATGCCCTGAACGCATAACGGTTGTTATCCGGTGCGGAGTTTACGGTACGGGTTATATCAAGCAAATCATACAACTCGAATGTCGAACCGGGAATAATGGAGGTAAAGCTCTTAAGAGAACTCATTCCCCAGAACATATTTACATTGTTGGTTTCATTAATTCCCTCTATTCGGTAGAAATCCGGATCATCAATGGAAAACTTCGCGTCAACCATCATATTATAACGCCCAACCTTCGGACCAATCGCCCGTCCATAACCGATAAAGTAGTATCCAAGTCCCAGCGAGCATACCATCGTTACCGCCGTGACTCGCTTCATAAACTCGTTCCACTTGAACTTCGGGCGAATGCGCAGCAAAATATACAGTGCCACAATCATTGCAACAGAAATTCCCACCTGTAACCAGACAACTGAGTTCATATCGTTCTGGAAACGGAAAATAATGGTTGTAATCTCCTCGCCGTCCGCATTCTTTGTTTTCTTACTAAACTGAGCAAGAAGCACCAGAACACTCATCAGTGAAACCACCGCGGCGCACCACTTCAATCCCGACTTCATATCCAGCTCCTCGTTTTCGAGGACATACGCCGTTACCATACACATAATCAATTCGGGCATATAGAACCATCGCGTGTAGTAATTGCTGTTAAGCAGTGTAAACATAGAGTTCAGTCCAGGTATTACCGCCATCACCAAACATACGGGAAGCAGTACTCTCGCCCAATGCCCCTTCTTGCCCTTTACAAACGCGATTACACCCGCCATTGAGAACAGAGGAAGATAAAGTGCCACGCTCGACCACTTTCCGTTTGCGTCGGTAAACATCGCGTTTCGCGCGGCGACATCTGCCGGGAAGAACATACTCTCCAGCAACAGTCCATAACGCTGCTCGTTAGAGAAGAACAAGAAATTCCAATCTGAGAGCATAGAATGAGACCGTGGAACATCCAATACCTGGTAAATTGACGGAACAAACAGCACTCCCGCCAGTGCTACGCCCAGAACGCTTTCAAATGCCAATCGCAGGAAATCACGCACCTTTATGGAAAAGCGCTTGTCCATCGCAAAGCGGCACAGGAAGTAGATGACAAGGAATACACATTCCTGAATAAAGAAGAAGTAATTTGCCAACGCGTTTATTGCCACCGCAAGTGCGAACAGTCCGCGCCGCTTATTGATAACCGCTTCCTCCAACCCGATAAGTAGCAGCGGAAACCAGATTATCGCGTCCTGGAACTGGAAAAAGACGTTATACAGATTAAAACTCGAAAACGCGTAGAGAATACCGCCGATAAGCGCGGTCTGCGGCTTGGTAACGAACCTCCTGATATACATAAAAGCAAACAGTGAGAACAGTCCGAACTTTACACACAGCAAAGGCATCATCAGATATTGCGAAATCGACGCGGGGAACAACGTCATAAACCAAAAGAACGGGCTTCCCAGCGTATAATATGTGTAGCTTCCAATAAAGTTTGCGCCAAGGTCGGTATGCCAATCCCAGCCCATCATTCCGTTGTGAACAGCCTGAACGCACATCTTAAAAAACGGAATCTGCTGTGCATTGTAATCACCGTAGAAAATGAAATATCCTCTGTCGATAATCACAAACGGCAAAAACAATACAAACGCCATTATCAACACCGTAAAAAAGGCTTTTTGATAGTACTTTTTTTCCTGCTTATACATTATGTTGATTCTCCTTTTTTCTGAAATAATTCTACATCTTTTCGGGTGCTTCTATCTTCAGTAACGTCAGAACGTTGCCGATAACTGTCTTAGCGGCTCTGCACAGAGCAAGGCGGGATAACTTTACATTGTCCGAAGCATCCTTAATCGGGCAGGTATCGTAAAACTTATGGAAGTCCTGCGCCAACTCATATACATATTTTGTCAGCTTAAACGGACTGTATTCCTCAGCCGCCTCATTAATAAGCTCCGGAAGCTCGGCAATCTTACGGATAAGTGCCGATTCCGCCGACTCGGAATATCCAATCGCAAATTCCCTGTTATCCGAAATATCCTCGGACATCTTCTCCAACACACGACAAATACGTGCATGCGCGTACTGAACATAATACACGGGATTTTTGGAGCTTTCCTCAACAGCCAGATCCAAATCAAAATCAAGTTGAGTAGTAGTATCACGCAGATTGAAGAAGAATCTCGCGGCGTCAATCGGAACTTCATCAAGCAGTGTAGACAGCGTAATCGCCTTTCCGGAGCGTTTTGAGAGCTTTACGACTTCTCCATCACGCACAAGATTCACCATCTGGCACATAACCACATCCAGACGCTTTTCATCAATTCCCATTGCCTGCAAACAGATTCTCATACGCTTCACATATCCGTGATGGTCCGCGCCGAGAACATCTATCGCCTTGTCGTAACCGCGTGTAACAAGTTTGTTGTAATGATATGCAATATCAGGAACAATATAAGTCGGGAATCCATTTGAACGCACGAGAACAAAATCCTGTTCGCCGCCAAGCTCCGTAGCATTCAGCCACAGTGCGCCATCCTTTTCGTAGGTATGTCCGCCCGCTTTAAGATGCTCGATAACCTCACTCACCGCACCGCTGTTGTGCAGACTGCTCTCCTTGAACCAATTGTCGTACTTGATGCGATATTTAAGCAAGTCTGTTTCCAAACGCGCCTCATTCAGCGGGAGCGCGTACTCAACCAAAGCGGACTGCCGCGCCTCCTCCGAAGCGGAAACGAGAATATCTCCGCCGTTTTTATCGTAATAATTCTTGGCATGCTCAATGATGTCCTGTCCGAGATAAACGTCTTCCGGCATGGGGAATATCTCGGTAGCGTTGTAAATTGCGGAGGTACTTTTTTCCATATCCTGGTC
>CAYZQU010000237.1:0-3066 GCA_964480645.1 uncultured Ruminococcus sp.
GACGCTCATCGAACGGCTTCTTCATCGCCAGGGCTTCCTGAATATCCACATCGTAAACCTTTCCGTCCTTTACGCCGACAACGCGGTTTCCAATGCCCTTTTCAAGCAACTCAACGGCATAGTATCCCATATCGGAAGCTACGACTCTATCGCGAACGGTAGGCGCACCGCCTCTCTGAACGTGTCCCAGAACGGTCGCGCGGGACTCGATACCCGTTTCAGCCTGAATGCGCTTTGCAAGCTCCTCAGTGCCTCCGACTCCCTCAGCGACAACCACGATGAACTGCATTTTTCCTGCCGCGCGAACCTCTTTGATACGCGCGATTACCTTTTCGATATCGTACTCCATTTCGGGCACGAGAACCGCTGTCGCGCCACAAGCCAATCCGGTATTCAGCGCGATATGACCTGCATTTCTGCCCATAACCTCAACCACCGCGCAACGCTCGTGCGAATGCGAGGTATCGCGGATTTTGTCAATCATCTCAACAACGGTATTCATTGCTGTGTCGTATCCGATTGTATACTCCGAACACTGAATATCATTATCAATCGTTCCGGGAAGCCCTACGCAGGGAATCCCCGCTTTGGACAAATCCGCCGCGCCTCTGAACGAGCCATCGCCGCCGATTACGACGATTCCCGCCATACCCTGCTCCACGCAGATGTCTCTCGCCTTGAGGACGTTTTCCCACTCCTTGAATTCGGGGCAGCGCGCGGTATAAATCATTGTTCCACCGCGCTGGATAATATCCGAAACCGCTTGAACATCCAACGGAATCATATCCCCATGAAGAAGTCCGTTATAACCACGGCGGATTCCCACCACGTCAAAGCCCTTGAGTATTGCGGTTCGAGTAACGGCTCTCACCGCCGCGTTCATTCCGGGAGCGTCCCCGCCGCTTGTCAATACGCCAATTTTCTTCTTAGCCATAATTTGAGATCTCCTTTATATAATTAATGGTATTAATTTCCCACTCTACCTTCTATTTTACTACAATTTCCCGCTATTTTCAAGCGATTTTTCAAACATTGCACGCCGCTTCAAAATAATCGTGAATATCCACAAACATTCAGCTCAATATTTGTGCATTTCACCGAATCCCGCAATATACAGAAAACGGGCTTAACCCAAGTTAAGCCCGTCACTCGTTCAATTCACGCGGGAATCAGTCGCTTTCTTTCGCGATAACGACCTTACCGTTGTAATAACCGCAATTAGGGCAAACCCTATGCGAGAGCTTCAACTCACCGCAATTCTTGCACCGTGAAAAAGCGGGAGCGGAAAGCTTCCACACGTTGGAACGTCTTTTATCACGTCTTGTACGAGATACTTTTCTCTTCGGAACTGCCATTATTGCACCCCCCTCTCTTTCATTTGACGTTGTATAATGATTCGCAAATTTTCAACCGGCTTATACGTTAACATACAAGCCATTTAATCACCTAACTTTACCATTATACCACATCTTTAAGAATTTGTCAAGCGGTTTTTCAAACTTTTTTCGATTAACCGATAAATTTCTTTACACTTTCGGGAAGCTCGTTGTTATCTGCGGACACCGTAAGCGTTACGGTCGTGTTCGGTGTAATCTTCGCGAGTTTGTCAAACATCTCGCCGAGCTTGTCATAATCGCGTCCCGTGATTTTGAGGGTCGCGTCAACGAAAATATCCGTGCAGTCGTGGTCACTCGACAGAATTCCCGCGATAAAGCCGTAGAACGCGTCCATACCCTCAACCGCGTAATCCTCGATGTTGATCAGACGAACCTTATAGGTTATGTCGGTGTTCAGTGAAGAACCCTTCTGAATAGCCACAACATTACCGTTGGACCTCTTCTCCGCCGCGTGAATGTCATCAATAAGAATCTTGGTCTTTCCCGAACCGCGCTTGCCTGTAATAATCTTAACCATAATATCCTCCTTATTTAAATGGCAAATCCGGAACCGGGCAAACTCCGCTTCGCTCCGTTTGCCCTTGACTGCCTGTGAAAGCTCCGCTTCGCTTCTCTTTCACAGGCGCATTCCGTATTTGCACTTCACTCCTATAACGCTATTTTAATAGCAAATCCAAAACCGTGCACGCCTTCGGTGTGCACTCGCTAAGCGAACCGTTTCACGCTTTGCGTGAAACACTCCGCTTGCGTTTTGGATTTGCATTTCACCCCTATAACCGGCTGTGAATTAAAACGCGCAGAACCCGCGTTACTTCAGTTTCTTCTCAAGCTCCGCTTTTTGGCTCTCATAACCGGGCTTGCCGAGCAGAGCGAACATATTCTTCTTGTAGCTCTCAACGCCGGGCTGATCGAACGGATTCACACCCAGCAGATAGCCGCTGATTCCGCATGCTTTCTCGAAGAAGTAAATCATATATCCCAACTCATACTCGTTAAGCTCGGGAACTTCCAACACAATATTGGGGACTCCGCCCTCGGTATGCGCGATAACCGTGCCCTCAAACGCTTTGCGGTTCACCACCGACATATTCTGATTCGACAAGAAATTCAGTCCGTCGACATTGGTAGGCTCGTCCTTAAGGAACAACTCCTTTTGGGGCTTCGCGAACTGCACGACCGTCTCAAACATAACGCGTGAGCCGTCCTGAACGAACTGTCCCATCGAATGCAGATCGGTCGAGAACACCGCGCCCGCCGGGAACAGTCCCTTATTGTCCTTGCCCTCGCTTTCGCCGTAAAGCTGCTTGAACCACTCCACCATCATCATAAAGCTGTTCTCATAGCTTACAAGCATCTCCACAGACTTGCCCTTTTGACGCAGAATATTACGCAATGCCGCGTATTTATAGCACGCGTTCTTCTCCAAATCGCAGACCGAGTATTCCTCGCGTGCATCCGCCGCGCCTTTCATCAGCGCGTCTATATCGCACCCCGCGCAAGCAATCGGAAGCAAGCCCACAGCGGTCAATACCGAATATCTTCCGCCCACGTCATCGGGGATTACGAACGTTTCATAACCCATTTTGTCCGAGAGTTCTTTAAGCGTACCGCGAGCCTTATCGGTTGTGGCGTAAATACGCGATTTCGCGCCGTCCTCACCGTAACGCTC
>CAYZQU010000237.1:3076-3415 GCA_964480645.1 uncultured Ruminococcus sp.
TCGCGGAATATTCTGAACGCCAGAGCGGGTTCGGTTGTTGTTCCCGACTTGGAGATAATGTTCACCGAGAAGTCCCTGTCCTTAACAAGGGAGATTACCTCGTTAAGATAAGTCGGCGAAAGGCTGTTGCCCACGAAGTAGATTTCAGGGGTATCCTTAGCAAGGGAGTTGTACAGCGTAGATTTCAGCGCTTCGATAGCCGCTCTCGCGCCAAGATATGAACCGCCAATGCCTATTACGATAAGAACATCTGAGTCGGAGCGGATTTTCTCTGCAGCCTTTTTAATTCTTGCAAATTCTTCTTTGTCATAATCAGTAGGCAGATTTACCCAACCGAGA
>CAYZQU010000238.1:0-3408 GCA_964480645.1 uncultured Ruminococcus sp.
AAGGCTTTTCGTAATGCTCTCTTTTACGAACTTCAGCAAGAACGCCGTCCCTTGCACATGAACGCTTGAAACGCTTAAGAGCGGTATCAAGAGATTCATTTTTACCAAGACGAATTTCTGCCATCTATATTTCCCTCCCTTTGCCAATTGGCACAGGCTTTATACACATACGAGTATATTTACATTATACACCGTATCTTTCCATTTGTCAAGCGTTTATTCGAGATTCTCAAAAGTTTGGTGATTATTACCAAAAAACATTCAACTTAATCGGTAATAATTTCCGAAATATCCACTTCCTCGCCGTCCGTCCAAAGGTGTTCAAGCTTGTAAAACTCCCGCGACTCGTTAAGGAAAACGTGAACAATAATATCCACATAGTCGAGAACGATCCAGTTTGCGCTCTGAACACCCTCGATATTCTTCGGGCGGATGCCCTTTTGCTCAAGCTGATACTCCACCTCGTCTGCGAGCGCCTTCACCTGTGTGGTGCTTGACGCGCCGGCGATAACGAAATAATTCGCGAGAATAGTCAAATCTGCGACCTTAATCGCCTTGATATTCTCGGCTTTCTTGGAATCCAATGCCTTAACGGCAATTTCCAGTTCTTCCATATCGGTTAATTTAGTCATAGGCTCTCCTTATTCTTATTAAATTTCAGATAGTAGTTGTACGCCTCAAACGTTGAAAGCGGGAGCATTCCGCCGCGCTTGCATACGTGCGCGACGCTGTAAATCAACGCCACTGACATCGCGAGATTCAAATCCTTAAAGCAGTATTCGCGCATTTTTTCAACACCCTTGTAATTCCTGTCCTCACCAATCATATCGGCAAGGTAGACGATTTTCTCCATCGGAGTCATTCTCGCGCAGGCAACGGTGTGATACCTTACCGCGCGGATTACCTCGTCGTCAGTAATTTTCATCACCTCGCGGATATAATACGCACCCGCGATACCGTGCCACAGACCCTCGGTCGCGATTTCGGCGGGATCGGGTGATAGACCGCTGTCCATCACGTATTGCCGCTGTCTGTCGGGAAGATCCTCTTTCATCACATCGTGAAGCATTCCCGCGAGGTAGCACCGGCGCTTATCCGCGCCGAATTTCTCCGCGAGCTTGAAGCTCTCCTCGGCGACGTTCATACTGTGTGTAAAACGCTTTTTAGAGAGCCGCGCCCTCAACAGCTCCTCATACTCGTCAAATTCCGCGTATCTGCTCATCAAATCACCTCCACAAGTTATTCTCGGCGATATACCGCGCCACGTCATTGGGAACCAACCCCGATATATCCTCGTCCCGCGCGATTTTCTCGCGTATTTCGGTAGAGGAAACATCAACGATCCCCGTTGGAAGCACCTTAACGCGCCCTATTTCCGTGGCGAACTCCAGCATATCGGTGAAGCTGTCGCCGCCGCGCGCAACCGCGCAGACCTTGCACTCCTTAAGTATGCTTTCGTACTTGAACCACTCGCGGAACGTGTAAAGCATATCCCCGCCGATAAGCAGGAAAAATTGCCGCTCCGGAAATGTCCGCTTCAACTCGCGCAACGTATTTATCGTGTAGCTTACGCCGCCCATTCGCTGCTCAATATCGGAAATCTCGACCTCGCACTTTTCCGAAATACCCGCGAATGCCATTTCACACATTTTCGCGCGATGCTCGTATGAAACCAACCGAGTATCCTTATGCGGACTTTCAAACGTCGGAATAATCATCAGCTTCCGCAAATGAAGCTGCTCGATTGCCTCCCGAGCGAGATTTATATGCCCGTTATGAACCGGATTAAACGCTCCGCCGAAAATCCCCGTCTTTATCAAATCAGCCAAGTTCTATCACCCGCTTCTTCGGATCTTTGTTCTGCCGCCACAATACGAACTTCCGTCCGATAACCGCGACGACTTCCGCGCCGAGCTTCGGAGCGATCAGATCTGCCGCCTCGCGCGCCGTGTATTCGCAGCTCTCCTGAACTCCGACCTTAATCAGCTCCCGCGCGGTTATCGCGTTTCCTAGCTGTGTAATTATCTCGTCCGAGACACCTTGTTTCCCTATAAAAAATATCGCGTCATATCCCTGCGCTATCGACCGCAAACGCGCCCTTTGCTTACTGGTAATCATCTTTTCTCCTTATTTTGATTTGCAAATTCAAAACCGTGCACACCTTCGGTGTGCACTCGCTAAGCGACCCGCAACACCGCTGCGCGGTATTGCGCGCCGCTTGCGTTTTGAATTTGCCGTTCTCTCGGGTAGGCGGTTCTAATTAATTGACTTTAACAACAATTCCGAAACCGCTCACTCCGCTTTGCTCCGTTCGCTAACCGAGTGAAATTTCCTCCGCTCCGCTTCGGAAATTCCACTCGCTTTTCGGAATTTCCTGCCAACTCTTATAGGCTCTTGCGATTTTAACGTGCCAAATTCACACTCAATTCCGCGTTTTAAATATCTCACACAGCTTTTCAAATGCCTTGGCGCGGTGAGAAATGCGATTTTTTTCCTCCTCGCCGATTGTCGCCATGCTCTCCGTTTCGTTCAGCATAAAAATCGGGTCATATCCGAAACCGTTATTTCCAATCGGTTTACGCCCTATAAACCCGCTTACCGTGCCGTTTACGTGATATTCCTCGTTCTCTGAGAATTTCAGACAAATCGAACACACAAACCGTGCGTTGCGCTTTCCGTCGGGAGCACTCTCCATCTCACGCAGAACCTTGTCACACCGATCCTTATCGGTGGCGTTTTCACCCGCGTACCGCGCGGAATACACTCCCGGTGCGCCGTTCAGGTACTCAATCTCCAAGCCGCTGTCGTCCGCAATCACCGGAGATTTCACCGCCGCGAACACAGCCCGCGCCTTGATTTGTGCGTTCCGCTCAAACGTGTCGCCGTCCTCGATTATTTCACTTGTAAAACCTGCCTCGCTCATTGATATTACCTCGAATCCGAAGCCGCTGAGCAACTCCTTAAATTCGCGGATTTTACCCTTATTATTTGACGCTATAACAATCCTCATTTTCATTGCCTCCGAACAGTTTTGTTTTACAATATTCTGTTTTTAATGAACTGCACAAACCAAGTGTGCGACTGACCTCGCGGCTGACTTTCTTTACGTTCTGAACCATTGCGCAACAGCGTACCCGATGGGTGGTCGGGCGGTATCCGTGAGCATTACACCCGCGCACGATGTCAACTGTACGCGGTTTACTGACTGTCGGGTGTCGGCGCGACCCGTTGATAACTTGTATATCTCCACCACGATACACATTTCCTTTCCGAGTTTATTCGCATATTCAACCACCTTATTCAGCCGCCGTCCTGACTTTCGGCAAGACGGAAAAGCTCACGGTTTCATTATAAAGTTTACCTGCTTGGTTTGTACCATATTCAGCATAACACGCTCACAACTGCAAT
>CAYZQU010000239.1:0-3376 GCA_964480645.1 uncultured Ruminococcus sp.
CAACGATTCCCGTAACCGCGTCACCAAGCGTTGCCTCATGACTCTCCGCGCTTGAAACCGCCTCAGATATGCCCGCAGATTCGGCAATCAAAATCAACTTTGAGAGCATATCAGCCGAACTCCTTCTCAAACGCCGCCACAACCGCGTCCGCGTCCGCGTCGCGAATCAGAACGGAAATCTCGTCCACGCCGGTGGTAATCAGCAGAATCATTGCGTCCAACCGATTAAGAATCTCGAAAACGCGTGCCGCGTAGCCGATAGTCTCGGTCATCTCGTTGGTTTTGATAACGATTTTGCGGTTGGAGCTGTTAATCATCGGCACCGCGCATTCCTTTTCGCGGAGCTTAGGCATAATCCCAAGTAGTTTGTAGGTATCCTCATCGTTCATTGTGAACCCAAAGCTGAAAATCTCCGATGTGGGAGCGGTCATAGAAATCATATCAACATTAATTTGCGCGTCCGCAACGATTTTCAGAGTGTCCTCCATAATGGTCTTGTTAAGCGGAACGTTGTTGAACGAAACCGCGGAAACATTTTCGGTAACTTCAATCTTCATAATCAATCCTCCTTTATGAGGTCGCTCATGGTGTACATTCCGGCGCGTTTTCCGCTGAGAAATACCGCCGCGTTGACCGCCCCGACGGCAAACACCTCCCGCGACTGCGCTGAGTGTGACAACGTAATCACCTCATCATGCCCCGCGAAAATAATCTCGTGTTCGCCGACAATCGTGCCGCCGCGTACCGAATGCATACCGATTTCGTCCTTGTCGCGCGGTTTGCGCACGGAATGGCGGTCGTAAACCAAGCGGTTCTTGTTGCCCAGTTCCTCATTAATCGCGTCCGCCAGCATAATTGCAGTGCCTGAGGGCGCGTCTTTTTTGCGATTGTGATGTTTCTCGACAATCTCTATATCGAATTGCCCGCCCAGCACCTGAACCGCCTTTTTCGCAAGCTCTGCCAGAAGATTGATTCCGAGTGACATATTAAAGGTGAAGAAAATCGGAATTTTCGCCGAGGCAGCGGTTATCTGAGACTTCTCCTCGTCCGAATAGCCCGTAGTTCCGATAACCAACGGAACATTGTTCATATTGCAGTAGGACAGCAAATCGGGAAGCGCCGAAGGGTGTGAAAAATCTATGATAACGTCCGGCTTTTCGGGCAAATCGAACACGCTTTTAATTATGGGGAATTCACCGTATTTTTCGCCCATTGTGTCAATTCCCATGCAAACCGCGCAGTCCTCGCGTTCTTCAATCAGACCCGCGATAACTTTTCCCATATGCCCGCAAGCACCTGTTATGGCAACCTTTACCATTTTAACATTCCTTTCCCTATAAAATCAGGAAATTATTCCCGCAAGTCCCAGCTCCGTCATAATGTGGGTGAGCTTTTCAACCTGTTCCACCGTCATTGTGCAAAGCGGCAGACGGCATTCGCCCGCAGAAAATCCCATAATGTTCAATGCTGCCTTTACGGGAATGGGGTTCACGTCCATAAACATCGCCTTATCCAACGCGAGGAGTTTTTTCTGAATCTCAAGTGCCTCATCGTGCTTACCCTCAAGGAACTTCATAATCTCGTTGTGCTTTTCACGCGGAGCAACGTTTGCGGTAACGGAAATCAATCCTTTGCCGCCAAGTGCCAGGCAGCACAATGCTTCGTCGTCATTTCCGGAGTAAATATCCAAATCGGTGTAAGCCGAAATCTGTGCAACAACGCCCATATTTCCGGACGATTCCTTTACAGCAGTGATATTCGGATGCTTCGCAAGCTCTTTATACGTGTCAATTCCAATGGAAACGCCCGTACGCGACGGAACGTTATACAATACAATCGGAATGTTCACTGCGTCCGCAATTGCGGAAAAGTGCTTAACCAATCCCCTCTGTGAGGTCTTATTGTAGTACGGAGTAACTTGAAGCAGCGCGTCTGCACCAAGCTTCTCAGCATCTTTGGAAAGCTCTATGGCATACGCCGTATCGTTGCTGCCCGCTCCCGCAATTACGGGAACACGGTGATTCACGCGCTCAATTCCGTATCTGATAACCTCGCGGTGTTCATCATCAGTCATAGTCGCGGATTCGCCCGTTGTCCCGCATATAACCAAACCATCAATTCCGTTTTCAATCTGCCAGTCGATAAGCTTTCCGAATTCCTCATAATTGATACTGCCGTCCGCCTTCATAGGTGTGGCGATAGCGGTGGCACAGCCCGTAAAAATGGTCTTGCTCATAAAATCAGTCCTTTCAAAAACTCAGTCCAGATAGCCCTTAGCGGCAAGCAGCTCCGCCATCTCGACAGCTCCGCCCGCTGCTCCGCGCAAGGTGTTATGCGACAAGCAAACGAACTTGTAATCATACTGAGTATCGGGGCGCAATCTGCCGATGGAAATAGCCATACCGCCCTCAAGATTGCGGTGGAGCTTTGCCTGAGGCATATTGTCCTCCTCAAAGTAGTTGAGGAATTGCTTCGGCGCGGACGGGAGATTCAACTCCTGCGGCTCGCCTTTGTATTCAGCCCAGATTTTCTTGATTTCGTCCATCGAGGGCTTATTCTCGAATCTGACGAATGCCGCCGCGAAATGCCCGTTGGATACGGGAACGCGCAGACATTGAGTGGTGATTCTCGGCATATCGCACTTAACGATTTCATTGCCTTGAATATGACCCCAAACCTTCAGCGGCTCCTGCTCAGACTTTTCCTCCTCACCGCCGATAAACGGAATAAGGTTATCCACCATTTCGGGCCATGTTTCAAAGGTCTTGCCCGCTCCGGAAATCGCCTGATATGTGCATGCGAGAACCTCGGTGATTCCGAACTTGCGAAGCGGCGACAACGCGGGAACATAACTCTGAATCGAACAGTTGGACTTTACGGAAATAAAACCGCGCTTAGTGCCAAGCCGCTTGCGCTGAGCCTCAATAATAGCCGCGTGGTCGGGATTCACCTCGGGGATAATCATCGGAACATCGGGAGTGAAACGATTCGCGGAATTGTTAGACATTACGGGGCATTCCGCCTTTGCGTAACGTTCCTCAAGAGCCTTGATTTCGTCCTTTTTCATATCCACCGCACAGAACACGAAATCTACTTTGGATACGATTTCATCAACATCCGCCGTAGCGTCGTTCACAATAATGTTTTCCATAGACTTGGGCATAGGAGTATCCATCAGCCATCTTGAGCCGACAGCCTCCTTATAGGTCTTTCCCGCAGAGCGCGGAGAAGCCGCCAGAGCCACTACATGAAACCACGGGTGGTTTTCAAGCAGCGTCGCAAAACGCTGACCCACCATTCCCGTAGCACCGATAATTCCCACATTGAACTGTTTCATAACTTTATAAGCCTTTCTTGAATGAATTTACGCCGTACA
>CAYZQU010000240.1:0-3372 GCA_964480645.1 uncultured Ruminococcus sp.
ATATGAATGGCTTCCATATACAACAAAAAAATGGATTTGTCAAGGGGGTAAATCAAAAAAATCGAATTGTTTCAGAGATATTATTATCTCATAAAAATACGTGGAAAATATTTTTTTGTAACAAAATGTAAAGTATATTCAGAAATAAATAAGTTTTTGGTGAATTTGCACAAAATTTTTCTCAAAATATAGTCATTTTCCACTGTAATTTAATTAAGATGGTTGACAACGGTAAAGCAGTGTGGTATAATTAATATGTAATATTATTTTCAAAGGAGATTCCGTTATGACAGCGTTCAAGGTCTTTTTGCGGTATTTGGCGTTCTGGATTGGATTTGAGGTTACAACGGCGGTTATGCTGGTTATGCTTACCACAGCGATTATCGGCGCACCTTTGGGAGTTATGATGGCAGTGTTCGGCGTGGCAATTTCAATGTTCAAGGCGGATTTTATAATTACCGAGCTTGCGCCGCAGGTAATGCTTTTTGGCGGGCTTTCCGGGGGATTTTTCGCTGCAGCACTGGGACTTGCCGCAGTGAAGCTCGGATTCTTCATATCGCGTCGTTTCGTTAAGGTGAGAAGCCGCTGTGACAAGCTGCGCGGATGGTAGCGCGATGGAAAAGAGTATCAACAGGCTTTTGGTTTTCACGCTGATTTGCGGAATTTTCTTCGCGGGTATCACATTCCTGTTTCGCAATGCCGACCACGACAGCATAAGCGAGGGAGACCGCAGTTTTCCGTTGTGCGAGTATATTGATATTAGTCTGGCGCGGCTTCCCGTGGCAGTGATTCCGTATGACGGTGAGGAAATCCGCGCGGTGTATAAAAACGACCTTCCGCTTGATTTTGAGATGGGTGACAATAGCCTTACCATAGCCGAGAGCAACAAGTTTGTTATATCGCTGTTCGCGGGAAAAAAGTCGGAGTTTGCATTGTCTTTGTATCTGCCAAAGCACATTTACCGTGAGATTTCGATTTATACCGGCTCAGGGAGTATAAAAATGGGTAGGGTTGACTGTGAGCAGACCCGACTTTCCACTGAGAGCGGTGATATAACCTGTGAGAATACCGTTGCGCTTACAAATATTACCACCACAAGCGGGTTTATTGATGTGGATTTTGAAAATGTCGTTGACGGCTGTGAGATCTTGTCGCGAAAGGGAGACGCGAAATTCACTTTCCCGGAGGACAGCTCGATGGCTGTGGACTTTGAGACAGATTCCGGTAAGTGCGAAACCAAACTGTGGAACGGAGACCCTTACGGAAGCAGGTTCTACGGATATAACGGCGGAAACAGGGTTATTCACGCGGTGATAGAGCGTGGTACTTTAGTAATAAATATTGTTAATTAACTATATGGAAAGGAATAACAAAACTATGAAAAATTACAGACAGCTTTTAACGGTAACATCGGAGTCCAAGCAACAGTTTTTCAATCTCTCGTATGAGGTTGAGGAAATTGTCCGCAGAAGTCAGGTTACGGATGGACTGTGCGTAATCGCATCACAGCACACCACCTCATCGGTGTTCCTTGAGAACGACAACGAGGATTTGTACGCAGATTGGTCGCGTGTTCTGGAGAAGCTCACCGAGGGTGATACTGCGTACAAGGTCGACTATGAAAGCGCGGGAGTTGAGCATCTGAAACAGATCCTGCTTGGTTCGAGCGTGGTGGTTCCCATTTCGGACGGGCGGCTTGACCTCGGTCCGCGGCAGTATATTATGTATGGCGATTTCGATGGTCAGCGTGAAAAGAACGTTCTTGTGAAGATAATCGGTGAGTAACGAATGCTTAACCGTCTGAAATTTGTCCGGACTTGGATTTACGACAGGCGCGCGTATTTTCTTGCGGCGTTGTTGCCTGCCGTCTTGTTGTTGTGCGCATATATAGTTTTCGGTGTTTATCCGTTTGGCAGGCGTTCGGTTCTGGCATTGGATTTAAACGCTCAGTATGTTTACTATTTCGACTATATGCGCGATGTTCTGAGCGGAAAAGAGAGCCTGTTTTACAGTTGGTCAGGCTCTCTTTCGGGGGAGTTTTTCGGAACTTTCGCGTATTATCTCGCAAGTCCGTTCAACTTTATTGTGTGGGCGTTTCCGCGGGAGTGTATCACCGAGGGCATAATGACAATGCTTTTGGTTAAATCGGCGGCTGTTGGATTTACAAGCGCGGTTTATCTGAAAAAACAGCGTAATTTTTCAAATCTCACCGTGATTTTATTTTCGGTGAGCTTTGCGCTGTGCGGATATTTTATGGCTCACACGCTCAATTTAATGTGGCTGGACGGGTTAATTGCTCTGCCCCTTGTAATTATGGGCGTGGAACGCGTTTGTGACAATAAGAAATTTTTGTTGTACACACTGTCGCTGTTGTATATTTTCATAGCGAATTTCTACATCGGATATATGGTCGGGATTTTCTCGGCACTGTATTTCGCGTATTACCTCGCGTCGGGATGCTGTAAGTCCCAAGGACAATCGCGGCTCGATTCCGCGCGCGGATTCGCAAAATCCGTGCTTGTATATGGTTTAAGCTCGGTTTCGGCGATAATGCTCGCGTGTCCCGTGGTGATACCCGTGTTCAAGGCACTTCATAACGGCAAAATCGGCGCGGAACGGGCAAAATTTCCGCTTGAGGAGAACTTTAATCTCGCGGATATTTTTATAAAGCTGTTTCCCACGACTTACGATACCGAGCGACCCGAAGGACTGCCAATGCTGTATTGTGGAACATTGGCATTGATTTTGGCGATAGTGTATTTTGTACTACGGAAAATTCCGTTGCGGCAACGAATCGCAGGCGGTTTTCTGTTGGGAATTATGGCTCTGTCGATGTATATCAAGCCGATTGATATGCTTTGGCACGGCGGACAAGTTCCCGTGTGGATGCCGTACAGATACGCGTTTACGGTGGTATTCATACTGGTGATTTTCGGTGCGGAGGCGTTTGAGAACATCGAAAATGTGCGTTTGAAAACCATAGGCGGCGTGTTTTTCCTGTTGTTCGGAATATTGCTTTTCAGCGATTACTACGCCGGAAACAGTCACTTTGACACCAAGCTTGTAATCGTGATTCCGCTGATTGTGTTGGGAATTTTCGCCGCTTTTCTCGCGGCTTACAAAAATCATCGCAATAAGGCAATGAACTGTGCGCTTGTCGGACTTGTCTGCGCGGAACTGTTGATGAAGTCCGTTGTGTATGTGTACAAAATGCACAGCGATGTGTATTATTCCGAGCGGAGCAGTTATGCCGACGACATTCCCCAAACGCGGAAAATCGTTGAGCAGCTCCGAGAGTATGACGGCGGATTTTACCGTTCCGAAAAGACTTTTCACCGCACGGTAAACGACCCGATGGCTGTCGGTCTGTAC
>CAYZQU010000241.1:0-3372 GCA_964480645.1 uncultured Ruminococcus sp.
CCGCAGAAATGGGTGTGAATATCCGCATAACAAGCGGTCCGGCGATTGAAAAAGCGGGGGATTTGGCGGCATTACTCACAAATTTACAGGCGAACGATGTGCTGTTTATAGATGAGATACACCGTCTTCCGCGTCAGGTAGAGGAGGTTTTGTATCCCGCGATGGAAGATTACGCGCTGGATATTGTAATGGGAAACGGTCCTGCCGCGCGTTCGATACGCATTGATTTACCGCATTTTACGCTTATCGGAGCGACAACACGTTCGGGACAGCTTTCCGCGCCGCTTCGTGATAGATTTGGAGTGGTTCAGCGGTTGGAACTGTACACTCACGAGCAGTTGTGCGATATTGTACAGCGTTCGGCGATTATTCTGGGGATTCCGTGTATGAAAGACGGCGCAATGGAAATCGCCAGACGCTCCCGTGGAACTCCGCGTATCGCGAATCGTTTATTAAAGCGCGTCCGCGATTTCGCGGAGGTTCTCGGTGACGGTAAAATCACGCGCGAGATTGCCGATACAGCTTTGCAGAAGCTGGAAATTGATGAACTTGGCTTGGATAGTCTTGACCGTCGGATGCTCGAAATGATGATAAAAGGCTACAATGGCGGACCGGTGGGGCTTTCGACGCTTGCTTCCGCGCTGAATGAGGAATCTGTAACCTTGGAGGACGTATGCGAACCATATCTTATGCAGCTTGGATTTGTGGCGAAAACACCGCGTGGCAGAATCGCCACAGCTCTTGCCTATAAACATCTTGGGATTTTGCGTGACGGGCAGGCAACACTTGACGATATTGACAGTTGAAGGGAATCACTAATATGAAGTTGATTAGAAACAATATCGGTATTGTGTTGGCGGTTGCTTTTTTCGCGGTATTCTATGGAATCTACCTGATAGAACTCCATGTGATTGGATTAGACGGCGCACAGCATTATTTTTTCAACAGTGCGCAGAGGTTGGTATTCGGGATTGCCGAGCTGATTATTTTCGTAAATCTGTTTCATAAGGAAAAGTGGACGGACGTAATAGGGCTTAAGAACATCAAATCCGCGTTATTCGCGGGTTTTGGAATGATTCTGATGATTATTACAGCTTCCTTGAATGTTGTCTTGGGGGCGGTAACGTTTATTGACACGACCTTTGCGATAGTGTTCTCCCGACTGTTTTGTCAGCAGATCACTACGGGACTTTGGGAGGAACTGACATTCCGCGCGTTTATGACCGAGGGCTATTTTACCCATGGAAAGCGCTCGTGGCAGCGCAGATTGGCTTATGCTGGGATATCGGCAGTGTTGTTCGGAGCAGTGCATATTATAGGTTATAACGACTTTGGAGATGCGCTATACACATTCGCGACAACGGGCACATGGGGGGTTGTTTTCGCATCAATCTATCTTCATTCGCATAACATTCTGATTCCAATGCTGCTTCATTTCTTGTATGATATTCCCGCAAATGCCATTTCGTTTGTTGACGGTTGGGGCGATAATATGGCGTTTGTTTTCGTGAATAGCTATTTGCAGTGGATCGTGTTGGGCTTTATGGTTTTATGGGCGGTTTGGTTTATAGTCAAGAGGGATAAAGACTATATATTGGAGAGTACATAAGTCCATAATATCAAAAGAAAAAAATTTCATTATATAGTGAGGATGACAATAGTGAATTTTACGGGCTGTCGGCTGGTTGATAGGGAGGATTAAAATGCAATTGGAAACGGAAAGACTTATTTTACGTCCGTGGAAAGACGAGGACGCGGCGGATTTGTTCGAGCTTGCGAAAAATCCCAATATAGGACCTGCGGCGGGTTGGAATCCGCACAAAAGCACAGAGGAGAGCTTGGAGATAATCCATACGGTTCTGGGAGTGGAGGGAACATTCGCGGTCTGCCTTAAGAGCGATGGCAGAGCGATTGGTTCCATCGGACTTATGATAGGCAAACAAAGCAACTTTGATATTCCCGAAGACGAGGCTGAAATCGGTTACTGGATAGGTGAGCCGTTCTGGGGCAGGGGACTTATCCCCGAGGCAGTGTGGGAGCTTTTGCGTTACGGATTTGACGATCTTGGGCTGAAACGAATCTGGTGCGGCTATTTCGACGGAAACGAAAAATCAAAGCGTGTTCAGGAAAAGTGCGGTTTTAAGTATCATCATACCAACGAGAATATATATTGGAAAATAACAGATGATATTCGTACCGAACACGTTACTTTCATTGAAAGGGCGGACTGTCAATGGCTAATGTAATTGGTCAGGATTTATCTATGAGCAACGGTCTTACGAACGTTTTTATAAACGTATTGGTTTTAAGCGGTTCGCGTCTCGCCAAAACCATTGATGAAAAGCGTCTGATTGTATGGCTTGCGGAAAAAGACCAAAGCAAGGTTGGCATGGGAACAGTGGGATTTGACATTGAGGAAATGCCGTGGAACTATGATAATTTCAATGAGAACAAGACATTTATTCTTGAAGTGATTCAAGCCGCTAAAAATAAACTCGGTTGGGAAACACTTGAATACCATCCGAACGAGAAAATGCTTTTCCCGGTACTCGAGAAGTTTTCAAAGATGATTTCACACCTTGAAGCTAAATACATTCTTCCGAACGCTTTGGGAGAGTGGCTGACAGCCGCAGATTCGGACGACCCCGTAGTGTGCGGTTTCCCAAAATGTGAAAAGCACGGCGCGTTGTTAAGCTGTTTCGGGTGTCAGGTTTGTAATAACTGAAATAGGAGTTTATATGAAAAGAGAGGTGATGTTATGCGATTCAAGTTTTGTCCCGATTGTGGGGAGAAGCTGACAACAAAGTTAATGGGCGATGAGGGCGAAGTTCCATTCTGTAAAAAGTGCGATAAGGCATGGTTTGATATGTTCTCAAACGCGGTAATCGTGCTTGTGATAAACGAATACGGAGAGGCGGCTGTCTTGCGTCAGAATTATATATCCGAGAGGTATTACAATCTCGTTTCGGGATATATGAAACAGGGCGAGACCGCCGAGAACGCCGCCCGCCGCGAGGTATCCGAGGAGATTGGCATTGAATTGACGGATTTGCGTCTTGTCGGGACATTTTGGTTCGCTAAAAAGGATATGTTGATGACAGGGTTCATTTCCCATGCGAAAAAGGCGGAATTCACGCTATCAACCGAAGTGGACGGTGCGGAGTGGATTCCCGCCGAGGACGCGATAAACCGCGTCCACCCGAAAGGGAGCGTTTCATACGCTCTTTTGGACGAGTATTTGAAACGGAATCCGAGAAAAGGTGAAATAAATGGAAACCCAAAAGTTTATTGAATCTGTCTGCACGATCAAATGGTTCGAGAACAGAGGGACAACTAGTGAGAAGAAAATTCTTGTGAAGTCGGTTTATGAAG
>CAYZQU010000242.1:0-3371 GCA_964480645.1 uncultured Ruminococcus sp.
TCAGCACCAAAGCCCTGTACCTTACGCGGACATCGTTACCACGACCACTCATAAGACGCTTCGCGGTCCAAGAGGCGGTCTTATACTGACCAACAACGAGTACCTTGCAAAGAAAATCAACTCGGCTATATTCCCCGGAACACAGGGCGGTCCGCTTATGCACGTAATCGCGGCGAAGGCGGTATGCTTCGGCGAGGCTCTCAAGCCCGAATTCAAGGCATACGGAGAACAGATTGTCAAGAACGCAAAGGTTCTCGCGGATACCTTGCTCGAAAAGGGATTCAATCTTGTATCGGGCGGCACGGATAATCACCTTATGTTGGTGGATTTGCGTCCGTTCAACATCACGGGCAAGGAGCTTGAAACTCACCTCGATGAGGTTTATATTACCGTCAACAAGAACGCTATCCCGAACGACCCTCAGAAACCCGCGTTCACTAGCGGCGTAAGAATCGGAACTCCCGCTGTTACTACTCGCGGCTTGAAAGAGGACGATATGCGTACAATCGGCGAGTGTATCTACCTCACCGCAAAGGACTTCGACAACAATGCCGAAAAGGTTCGCGGAATGGTAACAGAGCTTACCGACAAGTATCCGCTCTATAAATAAGGAGCTTTTATGGCAGTGAAATATGCACGTTGGCTGCTTGAGGATAAATTCAAACGCGGAGAGCGTTTGAAATTCATCTTCTTCTGGGGACATGGAAAAACCACAGACGATTCTGTTACCAAAACCTGTCTGAGCCAGTGGTGGGATTGCCGCTTTACTGTTGACGGTGTGGAATATCACACTGCTGAGCAGTATATGATGGCGCAGAAAGCCGTTCTGTTCGGTGATGAGAAAACCCTTGCGGAGATTATGGCGGCACATCACCCGAAACAATACAAGGCGCTCGGGCAGCAGGTTTCGGGGCTTGTACAGGAAATCTGGGACGAAAACTGCTGCGACATTGTAGTAAAAGGAAACGTTGCAAAGTTCTCACAAAACGAGGATTTGAGAGCGTTTTTGCTTAATACAAATGAACGGATTTTGGTTGAGGCAAGCCCTTATGACAAAATCTGGGGTATCGGAATGGCTCAAGACGACCCACGTTGTGAAAACCCCACACTGTGGAACGGTATGAACGCACTCGGTTTTTGTTTGATGGAAGTGAGGGATATTATCCGAAATGGGGATAATTGACAGCAGAATAGACGGCGGAAAAGAATTCGACTGGGGGAGAACCTCTGTTGATTACGCAAAATTTCGTGACATATACCCTGAGGAATTTTATAACAGTATAGCCGAACACGGACTTTGTGTAAAAGGTCAGAATGTTCTGGATTTGGGTACGGGAACGGGAGTTCTCCCGCGTAATATGCAGAAATTCGGGGCAAAATGGACAGGCACGGACATCTCCGAAAATCAGATAGAACAAGCTCGGATTCTGTCAGAGGGAATGGACATTAATTATGTTGTAAGCTCCGCCGAGGACTTACATTTCCCTGATGGAACATTCGATGTCATCACCGCGTGTCAGTGCTTTTGGTATTTTGACCACGAACGTATTCTGCCGAATTTATGCAAAATGCTGAAACCCGGCGGCAGAATTTTGGTTATGTATATGGCTTGGCTTCCGTTTGAGGACAAAATAGCGGGGGAGAGCGAGCGTCTGGTACTGAAATACAGTCCGCAGTGGAGCGGCGCAGGCGAAACCGTTCACCCAATTGAAATTCCAAAGTGCTATTTCACACGGTTTGAGCTTGTTTGCCACGAGGAAAATCTATGTGACATTCCATTCACTCGTGAGAGCTGGAACGGCAGAATCAAGGCTTGCAGGGGAGTCGGAGCATCGCTTTCCGAAGCGGAGATTGTTCAATTTGAACGCGAACATCTTGAAATGTTGAATAAAATCGCTCCTGAGGAATTCAGTGTGAAGCATTATTCAGCATACACGGAATTAAAACTAAAATGACGGTTAAATGTTCAAAATCGTCTGATGTTGCGTAAAGTAAATATTTTATGCAATTAAAAATTAAACAAGGAGAACGGAAATGGGAACGGTAAAGAATACGGAAGTTTTGTATCGGGAATACAACGAAGTCGCGCCGATTGGATTAATCGCGATGCGCGGTACAGAAGAACTGGGTGCGCGTATCAACAATTACCTCACGCGCTGGGCTGACAGAAACGGAAAGCCCGTCCACGATTATATTATTGAGGCGGAGTGTCCGCGTTTCTCGTCAGGGGACGCGAAGGGGCTTATCAAGAGTACCGTCCGCGGCAAGGACTTGTTTATACTTATTGATGTGGGTAACTACAACTGCACATACAAGCTGTTTGACAGGGAAAACTATATGTCGCCCGACGACCATTACGCGGATCTGAAACGTATCATACAGGCGGCTTCGGGTAAACCGCACAGAATCAACGTAATTATGCCGCTGTTGTATGGCGGACGTCAGCACAGACGTTCTTACCGCGAGTCGTTGGACTGCGCGTTTATGCTTCAGGAGCTTCATGATATGGGAGTGGCAAACGTCATCACCGTGGACGCGCACGACCCGCGCGTATGCAACGCGATTCCGCTGATGGGATTTGATAATGTAATTCCGTCATATCAGGTTCTGAAAGCAATGTTCAATGCGTTCCCCGACCTTGTTATCGACAAGGAGCATTTTATGGTGATTAGTCCCGATGAGGGTGCGCTTAACCGCAATATGTTCTACGCGTCTATGCTGGAAGTCGAAATGGGAATGTTTTACAAACGCCGCGATTACTCCACGATTGTAAACGGCAGAAATCCGATTGTCGCTCACGAATACCTTGGAACAGATGTTTCCGGAAAAACCGTATTTGTGGCTGATGATATTATTTCCTCAGGTGAATCTATGCTGGATATTGCCTCGGAACTGAAGAAACGCAACGCAAAGCGTTTCTTCGCATACGCTACTTACGGAATCTTCACCAACGGTCTTGACGCGTTCGATAAGGCTTACGAGGAGGGTATGATTGACGCGGTGTTCAGCTCTAATCTTACTTATCGCACGCCCGAACTGCTTAAACGTCCGTGGTACAAAGAAGTGGACGTTTCAAAATACATCGCGTACTTCATTGCGTCCATCAATCATGATACTTCAATAAGCAATGTTATGGACCCCAACGAGAAAATCAAGGCATTGCTTCGTGAACATAAAGGACTGTAATTATGCCGCTTGCCGATAGAATCCGCCCCGCGTCTATTTCGGACGTTGTCGGGCAGCCGCATTTGCTGGGTGAAAATAAACCGCTTCGACGGATTATCGAATCGGGAAAAATCCCGAATATGATATTCTACGGTCCGTCCGGGGTAGGGAAGACCACTGTGGCGCGAATCATTGCAGAGTCTGCT
>CAYZQU010000243.1:0-2685 GCA_964480645.1 uncultured Ruminococcus sp.
TTCCCCCGAACCGTCAATGATCCGCGCAAGCTCGCGCTTTCTGCCCTCAAAATCCAGCTGTTCTATATGGGTATGCGTGCGGTCGCCATCAACGTTTTTCTCAATCAGAAGATGGCATTCCGCCTTGGACGCAATCTGCGCCAAGTGAGTAATGCACAATACCTGACGTTTACGCGCGGTTTCACGAAGCTTGATTCCGACTTTCTGAGCCGCACGTCCGCTGATTCCCGCATCAACCTCATCGAAAATCAACGTTGGAATATTGTCGTGATCCGCAAGGACGCTCTTTATCGCAAGCATTATGCGCGACAACTCGCCGCCGCTCGCGATTTTACTCAGCGATTTAGGTTCTTCGCCCACGTTTGCGGAAATAAGCATTTCTACGCTGTCCTTGCCATTGATTGTGATTTTATCGGGATTAATCGCGAAAACAATCCGCACATTAGGCATATCGAGAAATTCAAGCTGTTCGCGGATTTCCTCCGAAATTCGCTCCGCGGCGAGTTTTCTCAGCTCGGTAATTTCCTCGGCAAGAGACTTCACGCGCTCCGCAAGCTCGTGCTTTTCGGCGGAGATTCGTTCTATTTCGTCGTCCGCGCCCTCAAGCTCCCCTAACTCGGACTTACACCTTTCAAGATAATCCACCAGCTCGTCCGATTCCATATTATATCTGCGTTTAGCAAGTTTCAGCGCGGAAACGCGCTCGGCAAGCTCCTCTTCATTCAACTCGGAGGGGTCGCCGCCGAGAGCGAAAATCTCATCCGCGATGTCCGAAAGCTCCGGAATAATAGTGCCGATTCGCTCACAGAGCGCGGCGGCGCGGGGTTCAACATCCGAAATCTTCTCAAGCGTTTTTCGCGCGTTCTCCACCAAATCGCACGCCGCCGGCTCTCCCTCGGAGCTGAAACACCCGTAAGCGCCCCACGCCGCCTTGACGATTTCCGCGCTTTGGCGAACGCGCTCCAATTCCTGTTCCAGACGGTCGCCATCGCCCTTTTCGAGATTCAGCGCGGAAATCTCCTCAACCACGCCCTTCAGATGCTCTATTTTTAACTCCCTCGTATCCGCCTCGTTCTGAAGACGTTTCAGTTCCCGCGCCGCTTTAGCAAACTCGCGGAAAGCCTGTTTATAAATATCCGTCTGTTCGCCGATTCCCGCGTAATCATCGAGAATATCGCGCTGATTATCCGTAGACATCAAAATTCGGTTTTCATGCTGACCATGTATATCCACCAAAAGACTGCCAATTTCACGGAGCATAGCAGCGGTCGCGGGACGTCCGTTGATTCGCGCGGAGCTTTTTCCGTCCGCGAAAATCTCCCGAGAGAGCATAAGCTCGCCTTCATCGTCAAATCCCAGCTCCGTAAGCTTGTCCGCCGCCTCGGTGGAAATATCATCAAAAATCGCCGTGATTACCGCTTTTTTCGCGCCGGTACGGACAATATCCTTATTGGTGCGCGCACCGAGAATCGCGTTTATCCCGCCGATAAGTATGCTTTTTCCCGCGCCCGTTTCACCCGTAAACACGTTGAAATTCGGCTCGAACCGCGCCGATGCCTTTTCAATCACCGCAAGATTTTCAATCGACAATTCCCTTAACATTTCGCACCCTCTCAGTTTCTGGATTTAAGCCGCTTCAGACGCTCAAGCAGGCTTGTCGCGCAGACCTCGTTTTTCGTGAGGATAAACACCGTGTCATCACCCGCAATCGAACCGACAACCACATCGAACTTCTGCTCGTCAACCACCTTGCACGCCACGTCCGCCATTCCCGCGTGGCATTTCAGCGCCACAATATTCTGCGCTATATCCATTGAGATGACCGACTGCGCGAAAATGAAATTATACGTGACCTCGCGCCACGCGGTGTGTTCATCGTTAGGAGTATAGCACATCATATCGCCGCTGTCAGACGGGGATTTTTTCAGTTTCAGCTCGCGTATATCGCGGGAAAGCGTCGACTGTCCGACATAGATTCCGCGCCCCCAAAGCAATTCCTCAAGCTGTTTTTGTGTTCCAACTTCATTTTCCGATATAACGCGTAAAATTATCTGCTGACGCTGTTTTTTATTCATAATGCCTCCGCTATTTAATCGGCGCCATCAGCTTGTTATGAACCGCGCCATAAAAACCCTCGCCCGTCTCTATCAGCCTGAGTGTCTTGCCGGAACGCCGCAGACGGAGTGTATCACCGTTTCGGAACGGTATTGCCGCGCCGCCGTCCACCGAAAAAGTCGCCTTTGAATCGTGATAGTGGTTAACATTGACAGTGATTATCTGTTTATCCGAGAAAATCATCGGTCGGTTGAAAAGCGTATGTGGACACAGCGCGGTGAACTCCACACATTCGAGGTCAGGCGCGAGAATCGGTCCGCCGGCGGACAGCGAATATGCCGTAGAACCCATCGGAGTGCTGAGAATCACGCCGTCCGCTCGGACGCGAGAAACCTCGATCTCGCCACAGCTCACCACAAATTCGGGCAGCTTAGACTGACTGGAACGCGACAGAATAACATCATTCAGCACGCGCTCCGAGAAAATTTTCGCTCCATCGCGATACACGCTGCAATACAGCAGCATACGTGGACTGATATGGAAATCACCGCTCAGAATTTTGGGTATCTCGGGCGCATCCTCGGGTTCAAGCGACGCCATAAATCCAAGTCTGCCCATATTCACACCAAG
>CAYZQU010000243.1:2695-3370 GCA_964480645.1 uncultured Ruminococcus sp.
GTATTGTTCCGTCTCCGCCAACCGTGACAATGAAGCCGCATATACCCGGAGATTCAACGATTTCCGCGCCGATAAAGTCCGCCGAAAGCGCGTCCTCACCGCACACACACGGGACAAATCCACCTTCGCGAAGCAGCGCGGCTATCCTCGCAGAAAGCTCCGCCGAACCGTCGCGAGCGGCGTTCCGCCCAATCAGAACCCTTGTTCCGTTCAACCCTGTCACTTCCTTAGGTAAAGTAAATATTCCACATTTCCACTGCCGCCCGTAATGGGACTCACAGCGGTTTCGGAATTCGGAAATCCGCATTGCCGCGCGAAATCCTTAATATCGGCGACAACACGAAGACGCGTTCGTTCGTCTGTCACTATACCGCGCTTGGAGAGAGCCTTTCTCCCCGCCTCAAACTGCGGCTTGATCAGCGCGACCGCGCTCCCCGAGCCGCCCAGAAGTCTGTAAATATGCGGTAGAATCAACTTCAGTGAGATAAAGGATACGTCCGCGCCGATAAAATCCGCCGAGATTCCCTCGGAAAGATTGAAATCCCTGATGTCCGTGTTTTCCAGCGAAATTACGCGTTTGTCCGCGCGGAGCGTTTCATCAAGCTGATTTGTGCCCACGTCCACCGCAAACACTTTCTCCGCGCCGTTCCGGAGCATACAATCGGTAAATCCGCC
>CAYZQU010000244.1:0-3367 GCA_964480645.1 uncultured Ruminococcus sp.
CCGATGAAAAAGGTATCGTACGTAATAATGACTACTTTGGCGGTGATTTACGCGGAATTATCGAAAAACTGCCATATATAAAGTCATTGGGAGTTACCATAATCTATCTCAACCCAATTTTTGAAGCGCACGAAAACCACCGGTACAATACCGCGAATTATGAGAAAATAGACCCGTTGCTTGGCACGGAGGAGGATTTTGTCGAGCTATGTGACAAAGCCCACGAAATGGGAATCGACATCATTCTGGACGGCGTATTTTCTCATACCGGCGCGGATTCCGTATATTTTAACAAGTTCGGACGTTACGGTGAGAACGTCGGTGCTTATCGTGACCGCAACAGTCCGTATTTTCCGTGGTATTCGTTTATCGGCTATCCCGATAAATACGATAGCTGGTGGGGAATTTCCACATTACCGAATGTCAACGAGAATAACCCCGAATTTACAAATTATATTTGCGGCGATGATGGAATTTTGCAGAAATGGATAAAGCTCGGCGCGCGTGGTTGGAGATTGGACGTCGCGGACGAGCTGCCGGACGAGTTCATTGACAATCTGAATAAATCGGTAAAGAAACTGGGTAATGATAAGGTAATTTATGGAGAGGTCTGGGAGGATGCGTCAAATAAAGAGAGCTACGGAGTTCGCAGACGGTATCTCATCGGCGGACAGCTGGATTCTGTGATGAATTATCCGTTTAAGGAAGCCATTCTGAATTATGTGAAATATGCGGACGCGCATGTCTTTGTGGACAGCATAATGTCCATTCTCGACCACTATCCCAAGCCGTCTATTGATATGCTGATGAACTTTCTATCGACCCACGACACCGAACGTGCTTTGACGCGTCTTGGCGGAGAGGACGTCGGCTGGCACGACAAGGATTGGCAGGCGGAGCGTTTTTTGGACGGAGCGCAATATCTTTACGGAATTGCCTTGTTAAAGTGCGCAATGGTATTACAGTTCTTTTTGCCCGGTATTCCGTGTGTTTACTACGGAGATGAAGCGGGAATGGAGGGTTATCGCGACCCGTTCAACCGCCGTTGCTATCCGTGGGGAGAAGAGAATCTCGAGCTTATTGATTTCGTTCGTGAGCTGGGACGCGTTCGCCATGGGACTCGCGCGTTCGAGCGCGGCGAAATGCGCTTTATTGAGTGTGACGACAAGGTGTGCGTATTCTCGCGGTTGGATAAGATTACGCGCGATGCGGCAATTATCTTTCTTAATAAATCTACGCGTGGGCACTCGTTCGAGCTTTACAACGAACACACCTCAATGATGTATGATTTCAAGCTTGCGTTTGACCGTTACGGCAACGGAATTCACGACGGGAAAATCACTGTCGCGCCATTTGATTACGCAGTGGTATATTGTAAGATGTAATCGTAAAAATCCCGTTTTATCAAATCGAAACATTAGTGAGGTGATGTCGTGAAAGAGATGCTTACTACCAAAAGGGGACGTGTTCACACGATTTATTTGCTTGGACTTATCGGAATGGTTATAATCGTCATTTTAACTCTCTGCACCAGAACTAATGTTCCGTCTCTTAATGACACGAACGGTTATTCCGACATCAGTAATGACTGGCATTTATCCGAGGGCGGTAATGAGGAGGTCTCGCTGACGAAGCCCTCGAAATATCTTGGCGAGGGTGATACCACGCTTGCGCTTTATTATACGCTTCCCGATAAGATTTCCGGCTCAACGGCGCTTATTTACCGTACCAAGGATACCTATTCAAAGCTGTTCGCGGGCGATGAGCTGTTGTATGAGACCAAGTGTCCGGATTCGCGCTTTTATAACCGTTCTCCCGGAAATATATGGAATGTTGTGGATATATCGGAGAAACGCGGTGGACAGACTTTGCGTCTTGAAGTAACAATGGTGTATGACAAAAACGCCTTTACCATTGACCACACCTACCTTGGTGACAAGCTGTGCGTCGTATCGGATATGGTTCACAAAAAGACGTGGGCAATATTGCTCAGCCTGTTTATGATTCTTATCGGCATAGTTCTTATGGTTATGGAGCTTTTGACAAAAAAAGACGTCAAAAACTATGATGAGAACCTGACCAAAAGCAAGGGTATGTTCTATCTCGGATTATACTCGCTGCTTATTGGAATTTGGAGTTTGCTTGAAACAAATACCCTTCAGTTTTTTGTCGCAGACGCAAGGCTGCTTCAGCTTATAAACAACATTACGATGATTGTCGACACACTTCCTCTGTTTTTGTACCTTGACTGTGAGCAGGGAATTCTTAAATCGCGCATTCCCAGATGGCTGTGTGCCGCGGACGCCTTGTATGTCGTTTTCTGCGTGGTTATGCAGCTCACCGGCTTAAAGGATTTGCATGATATTCTGCTCGGCTCGCAGATCGCTCTTCTGGTCGGTAATATATTGTATCTGTATATCGCAATAATACTGTTTAAGGCTGCCCAAAAGGATAAAGTAAGACGGATATCACTGATACTTCAGACATTTGGAATAAGCGCGATGTTCTTTTCGGGCATAATGGAATACGCAAGGTATTCGCAGATCGATTCGATGGATAGGGCGGGGAATTTGCGTATCGGAATACTGATTTTTATTGTTTGCTGCGGAATCGGCACACAGATAAACACCGACCGTTTGATAAGACAGGGTCTTGAATATGACATTGTAAGCAAGCTCGCCTATCGCGACGGACTGACGGGTCTGGGCAACCGCACGGCATATCTCGAGTTTCTGGACGTGTGTACGAAAAGCCGTGTCTCCAAGCTGGGAATCGTTTTTCTTGACATTAACAATCTGAAGTATGTCAACGATAATCTCGGACACGATGTGGGCGACGCTTTGATAAAGGAAGCCGCGCGTATAATTTCCGAGAGCTTCGGAAAGGTGGGAGGAGTTTTTCGGATTGGCGGCGACGAGTTCTGCGCGTTGATAAAGTCGGAATCTCCCGAGGAGGATTACAACACCGCGCGTAAGGAATTCGAGGAGCTTATCGAAGAGTCCAATGCGAATAACCTCAATCATATGGAAATACACATCGCGCATGGATTCTGCGTCTGTACCGAGCTTTCCAAGGAGAAGGTCGATGCGGCAATTAAAACCGCAGATGAGGCAATGTATATCGATAAGGAAAATCTTAAAAAGATACATAAGCTTGTAACGGCATAACTGCGGATAGGAGCTTAATATGGTTTTTAGATGTATGGCATGTAATGAATTTGTCAGCGAAAGCCCACAGCTTATAAATGGATTTTGTGAGCTTGGCTATGACGAGTTTGAATGGCTTGAGGTCGGAGAGAGCGTTCCGTCTCTTGACGAGAAAATATGGCTTCGTTCGGATAATGTTCCCGTGGTTGGCGAGAAACGTT
>CAYZQU010000245.1:0-3360 GCA_964480645.1 uncultured Ruminococcus sp.
CAAGCATAATGCTGGAGCAAATCCGAGTTCTGGACAAATCGCGATTGACCGATTATGTCGGCAGAATCAACGATTTCACAATGGACGAGGTAGATCGCGCACTGAAAATCAGCGTAGGCTTAAATTCAAAATATAACTGAGGTGGACATGGATAAGGAAGCAATAATTAGATACAAATTTTATTTGTGCAGAAAATTTATGGACAAATTATTGGACGAAAAGTTAATTACAAAACCACAAAGAGCAAAGCTCGAAAACGCTGTTATAAAGCGGCTTTCTGAGGTTTGAACCTTAGTCCGTTTTTGTTGGTTTTAGTGCAAAAATCTGCGGATATTTCGTTGAGTTTGGTAATAGAAATCCGCAAAATAATTCGGTATAATGTGTCGTGAAGGGAGATGAAAAAATGGCGGAAATCACAATAATCCCGGCGAAAAATCGATCTTCGGAAATCGTTCGGACAGCCGCTTACGCGCGGGTTTCGAGCGACAGCGAAGATCAATTAAATTCGTTCGCGGCGCAAATAAAATACTACACGGAACTGCTCCAAAACAGCGCGGACGCGGTGTTCGTGGATATGTACGCGGACGAGGGAATTACGGGAACCTCGGCAGCAAAACGCGCGGAATTTCAACGGCTGATGAACGACTGCCGAAAGGGAAAAATCGACCGGATTTTAACAAAATCCGTGTCGAGATTTGCGCGAAACACACCCGAATGTCTGGACGCGATACGCGAGCTGAAGTCTCTTGGAATCAGCGTTTACTTTGAAAAAGAAAACATCGATACCGCCGAAATTAGCTCCGAAATGCTGCTCGCGATGTACAGCCAATTCGCGCAGGAGGAGTCGATGTCGATATCCAAAAATGTTCGGATGGGATTCCGAAAAAGAATGATGGATGGGAGTTATGTTCCAAGCGCGGCTCCATTCGGTTACATTCGAGAAAATGGGAAATTTGTGATAGATGAGGAAAAGGCGGAAATCGTTCGCAACATTTTCACAGATTATCTGATGGGCATAAGCACAAAATCAATTGCTGATAAATATCAGATAAATCTCGCCACCGTGAAGTATGTTCTTACGAATGAGAAGTACACCGGAGATTCAATTTTTCACAAATGGTACACAACCGATACATTACCGTTTAACTGCCGCGAGAATAAGGGGGAACGCGATAAATACTATGTTCCCGAAACGCATCCTTCAATAATTTCGAGGGAAATTTTTCAAAGCGTTCAACAGCTTATTGAGAAAAGGGGAGCTGCTCATCGAGGTACGTCAATACAATCGTATCCGCTGAGCAGAAAGATATATTGCGGTGAGTGCGGAACGCTTTATAAAAGAAAAGAGCGTATCAACAGGGTTTGTTGGGTGTGCAGAAACCACGATTCATCTGCTGAAAAATGTTCTGCCAAGCAAGTTGATGAAGGTGTCATTTATTGCGCGTTTACTATAATGCACAATAAGCTCACCTTAAATTATAAACCGGTTCTTGCTCCGATGGTAAGACAGCTTGAAGCGTTATATGAAAGAGAAAAATCCGGTAACACACAGCTTGCTGCGCTCCGAAAGGAGGTTGCCGACATCAAGCAGCAAATCCATTTAATGACTGCGTTGAACTTACAAGGCACATTGGATGGAGCGTACTTCAAGGAACGAACTCA
Organism: uncultured Ruminococcus sp.; assembly: GCA_964480645.1. Classification (GTDB taxonomy): domain Bacteria; phylum Bacillota; class Clostridia; order Oscillospirales; family Ruminococcaceae; genus CAG-115. The sequence goes on from CAYZQU010000245.1 coordinate 1,663, forward strand.
AGAACTTGACCGAAAACTCCTTGTCGCGCAAAAGCAGATTCATGTCAGTCTTGATGATAAGGATGGTGAAAGGCTTAACGAGCTACGGAAACTGATTGGAATATTCGAGAGATCTGAACAGATAGACGAATTCGACGAAATCAAGTTCGGACAGATCGTTGAAAAAATCACAGTGCTGTCGGAATCGGAAATTAGGTTTGACTTGATTGGCGGAATAGGCTTTACAGAACGGATCGTGAGGTGAGAGAATGCTGAAGAACAGAATCATACCATTTGGTTACTGCATGGTGAACGGAAAGTACGCGCTGAACACTCCCGAAGCCGAGGCGGTGCGAAAAATTTTCGCGGATTATATCGGCGGAAAATCACTTAAAACCATTGCCGCCGAAATGCAGATACCTTATAATATGGGCAAGGCGGCTTGGAATAAAAACATGGTCTGCCGAGTGCTTGAAAACGAGAAATACATTGGCGAAAAAAGTTATCCGCAGATAATTACATCAGAGGACTTCAATCTCGCGGCTCGCATAAAAGCAGAACGAAATACATATCGCAAACCTGCTCCACAAGACGAAATACGGCAGCCCCAAATAACAATCACGAACTATGAGCCAACCGAAGAAATTCAGCGTATGACCAATGAAATAAATCGGCTGCTCGATTCCGAAAATCCGGACAAAAGCGCGATTGAAAATCTAATTTTAAGGTGTACGCAAATGAAATATTTGGCGATAAAAGAGGTGAGAAAATGACTGAAATAATTGCTCCGAACGAGCAAAAAATCATCGTAATTCCCGCGAAAAACCGCGAGGAAATTCAGCGTACAAAACGCTTGAAAGTGGCGGCATACTGCCGCGTCAGCACCGACCAAGAAGAACAGGAATCAAGCTACGAGGCGCAGATTTCTTACTACACCGAAAAAATAAATAAAAACTCGGAGTGGCAGATGGCGGGAATTTTTGCGGACGAGGGAATCACGGGAACGCAGGCAAAAAAGCGTCCCGAATTTCTGAAAATGATTCGGCTCTGCCGACAGCGGAAAATAGACTTGATCCTCACAAAATCGCTGTCCCGATTCGCGCGAAACACGGTCGACAGCTTGAATTACATACGCGAGCTGAAAGCGCTTGGAATCGCAATTATCTTCGAAAAGGAAAACCTCAACACCCTTGAAACCGATACAGAAATGATGTTGACAATAATGTCGTGCTTCGCGCAAGCGGAGTCCGAATCCATCAGCAAAAATGTGTCGTGGGGAATCCGGCAGAGCTTTAAAAATGGCAATGTTCCCATGCGTTATGGATCGTTGCTCGGATATCGTAAAGGAGCGGATGGCGCGCCCGAAATCGTTCCCGAAGAAGCAGAAACGGTTCGGCTGATTTTCAGAAGCTACCTTGACGGAATGAGCCTCGTGCAGATACAAACGCTGCTTACAGACCGCGGTTTTTCTACCAAAAAAGGTGATACGAGCTGGCAGCTATCCACAATAAAGAGCATTCTGCAAAACGAAAAATACACGGGCGACGCGCTCCTCCAAAAGACATATGTCACCGATTGTATTACGAAAAAATCCCGAAAAAATAACGGCGAGTTGCCGATGTATCTGGTGAAAAATCATCACGCAGCGATAATTTCGCGCGAGGATTTTAATCGGGTTCAAGAGGAAATGGCGCGGCGTTCGGCGAAACGGTCAATAGC
>CAYZQU010000246.1:0-3322 GCA_964480645.1 uncultured Ruminococcus sp.
TCCACAGTCCCGTGGAAGATCACATCCTCCATTTTTTCGCCGCGAAGGGTTTTTGCGCCCTGCTCGCCCATTACCCACCGCAGCGCGTCCGAAATATTACTTTTGCCGTTGCCGTTAGAACCGACTACCGCTGTGGTTTTGGTGTCGAACTCCAACACGGTTTTATCCGCAAACGACTTGAATCCTTGAATTTCCAGCGTCTTAAATAACATCTGTTCACTGCCTTTATTTTATAAGTAAATATTTCCCCTCAAGGGGCATTACGTCGATTTCATAGCCAAGCTCCGCAAGAGCTTTTATGTTGCACCGCTTCTGACCGATTACCTTTGAGATATTTTTCGGGTCGGTGAAAATGAGATAATAACCCTTTTCAAATGATTCCAACCGCGATTTCATATCATCAAGGAACATTCGGCTTTCGACTATCTCCCGAAGCGCGGGGTGATACACTCCGCCGAGCATTTCGCGTTCAACGTCCGTGCTTGCATGAAGTCCAAGTCTGATTACGCGTATATGGTTCTGCGTGAATTTTCGGAGCAGCTCCGCGCACAAATCCACCGTTTCATCGAACGAAAAGCTTGTGTATTCGCCGCGCTCGTAAAGCTCGCCCAATCGCGTGCCGCGCAGAATCACAGTCGGGTAAATCCTCACGGTACGCGGTCTTAATTTTATAAATTCATCGGCGGTGTAAAGGCATTTTTCGGGAGTATCGCGATACAACCCCGTCATCATCTGCAATCCCAATTCAATACCGTATGCCTTGATTAATTGCGACGCTTTACGCACGTCATCGGCGGAGTGTCCGCGCTCGTTCGCCTCAAGTACTTTATCGTCCATTGACTGTGCGCCAAGCTCGATTGCCGTGACTTTGTAGGATTTCAGTATATCGAGAATTTTTTCGGAGATACAATCGGGGCGTGTCGAACAGCGGATTCCCGTGTAGACGGAAAATTTTTTCACCGCCCGTGCCGCGACGCTCAGAAGACTTTCCATATAACCGCGCTCTATCGCAGTAAAGCTCCCGCCGAAAAACGCAATTTCAGCCGTCATTCCGATTTGCTCCAAATGCGCCGCCTGACTGTTCAGCAGCTCCCATACTTCCTTGGCGGAGGGTGCTTTTTGCTCTCCGGAAATGCTTCTCTGGTCGCAGAAGCTGCATTTGTGCGGGCAGCCGAGATGCGGAATAAAAATTGATATGTTAGTCTGTTTCATAGCCCATCAGTTTGATTGCTTCCTTGGCGGCGGACTGCTCGGCTTCTTTTTTAGACTGTCCACAGCCGCTGCCGATAATCTGGTCGTTCAGCAGGACATTCGCGCTGAACTCTTTATGATGATGATTATCCTCGTTTTCGGTGACCTCGTATGAAATTTTCTCCTCGGGATTCTGTTGGATTATCTCCTGCAAAATCGTTTTATAATCGCCCAAACGGACTTTCCCCGATTTTATGTCCTCCACATCCGGCACAAAACGCATTATCATTGCCTGCGCCGCGTCGAATCCGCCGTCGAGATACACCGCCGCGATTACCGCCTCGAAAGCGTCCGCGAGTATTGAGCGGCGTTCTCTGCCGCCCGTCATTTCCTCGCCCTTTCCAAGGTAGATGTATTTTCCAAGGTCAATTTTCTTCGCGAAATTGTACAGCGAATTTTCGCACACAATGGACGCGCGGAGCTTTGTAAGCCCGCCCTCGGGAACGGTGGTCATATTCGTGAACAGATACCGCGAGACCGTAAGCTGAAGCACCGCGTCTCCAAGGAATTCAAGGCGCTCGTTGGAACCGTTGTTTTTTCCGCCCGAATAGCTTGAATGCGTCAGGGCGCGTTTTAAGTACATTCGATTTTTGAATGTGTATCCGATGGCGCGTTCAAGTTCTTCCAAATCTTCCGCATTATGCATTTTCAGCCTCCTGAGGTTTAAGCTCGGCAATGGCGCGCGTCATTTGCGAAATCGCGTCTTTCTCCACGAACATTTTCGCCTGTCGGAACGCTCCGAAAAACGCTTTTGCGTCGCTTGCGCCATGCGCCTTGAACACGGGTTTTGCCGTGCCAAGAAGCGGCGAGCCGCCGATTTCCTTGTAATCCATTTGTTTCGTGAACTCGGTGAGCTGTTTTTTTACGCACAACGCGCCGACTTTCGTTTTGAGGTTCGCGAAGAACATTGACTTCAGCGCGTCTTTCATCAGAGCGCCCATTCCCTCGCAGGCTTTCAGGAACACGTTTCCCGTGAATCCGTCCGTTACAAGCACGTCTACCGCGCCGAGCGGCACCTCGCGCGCTTCAACGTATCCGAGGAAATTTATTGGTGCTTTCTCCAGCATTTTACGCGCTTCATGCTCCAATTCCCTGCCCTTTTCGTCCTCGGTGCCTATGTTCAGCAGTCCTACGCGCGGATTTTCCACGCCCATTGTGGTTTCCATAAAGCAACTGCCCATTATCGCGAACTGCGTGAGCATTTCGGGCGAGCATACCAGATTCGCGCCGCCGTCCAATACGCAGTATCTCTTTCCGCCCGCGCATGGCATAAGCGGCACAAGCGCAGTTTTCTTAACGCCCTTTATCCGCTTGGCGACTGTTGTTCCGCCTACTACGATCGCCGCAGTACTGCCCGCCGAGATTGCCGCGTCCGCTTCTCCCCGCGCCAGCATTGCAAACGCTACGCCCATTGATGTTCCGCTTTTCTGACGCGCCACGGAAAGCGGCGGGTCTTCGGTGGTAATCACGCCCTCTGCGGGGACGAGCGTGATTCCGCTCTTTGATACAGAAAGTGCTTCCATTCGCTCGTTAAGCACCTTTGTATCGCCCGTTATCAGTACCTCGATTCCAAGCTGTTTTACCGCCATTTCCGCGCCTTTGAGAATCTCATCGGGGGCATTGTCGCCGCCGAATCCGTCTATGATAATTTTCATGGATATGCTCCTTATTTCAATATCTGTTTTAAATCGTTTAATGAACGCTCCGCGAGAGCCGCGTACTTGCGCTGTTTGCCGTCCTTACCGCGAAACTGCCCGTCTATCGGTGGGAGAATCCCCATATTACTGCCCATAGGCTGAAAATTCGGGGAATAACAATTTGCCGCGTAATCGGCAAGCGCACCCATCATTGTTGTTTTCGGGAGGGTTATCGGCTCTTTTCCGCTAAGTATGTCCGCGAGCGCGCGTCCCGCGATTATTCCGCTTGCTGCGCTCTCCACATAACCCTCTACTCCCGTTATCTGTCCGCCGAAAAAGATGTTTTTTGAGCCTTTTAACATAAAATTCGCGTCTAATATTTTCGGGCTGTTCAGGAACGTGTTGCGGTGCATTACGCCGTATCGCGCGAATTC
>CAYZQU010000247.1:0-3291 GCA_964480645.1 uncultured Ruminococcus sp.
GCTGCTTTTCAAACTCCTCCTCAATATGTGAATTTACACAGTCGCTGTCAGTTACCAGAACATCGGACAATAACAGCTCATTGCCGTCCCAATCAACATTTAACGGTTCATCAATCGAAATATCATAACGATATTGCGAATACTTTCTCAAGTACATCAGAATCTCATTCTCTATGCAGCGTGAAGCGTAGGTCGCAAGCTTGATGTTCTTATCCGGACTGAATGTGTTCACAGCTTTGATGAGTCCGACCGTGCCAATGGAAACCAAGTCTTCAAGCCAGATTCCGGTGTTCTCAAATTTCTTTGCTATATACACAACAAGTCGAAGATTGTGAACAATCAGCATATCTCGCGCTTTGTCAAAATCGGTTTTCATCAACTGAAACGCCGCTTCTTCCTCCTCTTTGGTAAGCGGTGCGGGAAGTTGCTCCGAGCCGTTTATGTAGTGAACGCTGTCTGCATGCTTTGTAAGCCAGCACTTAATCTTTTCAAGTATTTTTCTAAACATAATTTTCCTCCGTATTTACAACGATATGATTTTTGGGTTAAAAATGCAGTCGATTTCAGGCTGCATAGGGTTTTTAGAAACTCCAATAAACGCCAATGCGGATTTTCCGTCAATAGTAATTTTGTCCGCTCTGAAAATCGGAATCAACGATTCGGACGAAATTGTTTTCAACGGAATAAGGCGGATTCCGTCACCCGTGATTCCACTGAGATAATCTAAAACGTTTTGCGGCGTGATTTCGCGTATCTTGTCGGCATAGCAGATTATCACGGGCTGTCCTGTGATGACGTCACACAATCCGTTGCCCGTATCCGATAACCCGCGCAATGTGATTTCCGCACCGTTTGCCGTGACTTTTACAGAACAGATTTTATTGCATTTCAGGCGCTTGTCCGCAAAATATCTTACCAGCTTTACTGTAAAATACGCCGCCGCCGTGAATGCCGCCACTGCCGCAATCGGGATATCGAAATAAGCGACGCCGTTTGTGAAAACCATTCCTATTGGCGTGAGGTATGTCCACAGTGCCATCATAAGTCCCGCGAATGAAAAATTCACCACTAGGAAAAAAAGAGCCGAAACCGCGTAATCAACAGGTTTTTGCTTTCCAAACGCCACAAATACCATAATTCCGCCGAGTATTGTTTTCTCCAGAGCGACCACGAAAAACGGCATCTCCGGCAGAAGAATAACCAATGAACCTAGTGCCCCGAATGCAGCAGCCAACAGACATCGCTTAGCGGAACAGTCCCGGCGTATTATCAATGCCGTTGAACGCACAAGAAAAAAATTTATGTACAAATTAAGTACAATCAGAACGTCTATGTAAACCGTCATTTTGTCACCTCACTTGTACATCTTGTAATATAATTATAATTCAAAAAGGGTAAAAAATATGCCGATTTCGGTTGTCGAAATCGGTATATTTTTATTTGATTAAGAAATTTCAAGGTGAAATTCATCAAATTTTACGGAATCAGTTTCTGTTGAATTCTGCAAGCTCCAGACCCTCATTTTTGTCCAGTGCCCATTTGATATTCCATTCGCTGGTGAAAATTAGCAGGTAATTGCCCTTGACATCCTGAATCAGCTTGGTATCGGAGGTAAGAATAAGTTTCTGAAGCTCGTCCAAACCGCCCGCAAGGTGCTTTTCACTGGTTATCCAACGGATATATTCATAGGACAAATCCTCGCGGATTATATCAACATTGTATTCGTTTTTCAGTCGATATTCGAGAACCTCAAACTGCAGAACGCCGACTACTCCCACAATAACCTCCTCAAAGCCGCTCTGCGGTTCGGAGAATATCTGAATTGCTCCCTCCTGGGCAATCTGGGTTGTGCCCTTGATGAATTGCTTACGTTTAAGTGTGTCTTTCTGGCGGATTCTGGCGAAATGCTCAGGCGCGAATGTGGGAATTCCCTCAAAAACCACCTTATTTTTCGGCATACACAGTGTATCTCCGATAGAGAACACTCCCGGGTCGAATACACCCATAATGTCCCCAGCGTATGCCTCATCTATAACCTCGCGGTCGTTTGCCATAATCTGTTGTGGCTGTGATAAGCGCATTACGCGGTTGTTCTGAACGTGCAGAACCTCCATATCCTTGTTGAATTTTCCGCTGACGATACGCATAAACGCAATTCTGTCACGGTGAGCTTTGTTCATATTTGCTTGAATCTTGAAAATAAACGCCGAGAAATTATCATCAAACGGGTCAACAATTCCGTTTTCAGTGGAGCGTGGCAGGGGAGGAGTCGTCATTTTCAGAAAGTTCTCAAGGAACGGCTCAACTCCGAAATTTGTGAGGGCAGAGCCAAAGAAAACGGGTGACAGCTTTCCTTGATTGACAAGCTCCGCGTCAAATTCCTCGGAAGCACCGTCCAGAAGTTCCACATCTTCTTGAAGCGTGCGGAAGTTGGTTTGTCCGATTAAATCTGCAAGATTTTCGTCATTCAAATCCACCTCGGTTTTGGCAACCTCACGAGTACCGTTATTAGGTTCAAATGAGATGATATGGCGGTGTTCACGGTCATAGACGCCTTTAAACTCTTTTCCCGAGCCAATTGGCCAATTTACCGGATAAGTCTTTATTCCAAGTTCATTCTCAATTTCTTCCAATAGATCGAACGGATTCCTCGATTCACGATCCATTTTGTTGATGAACGTAAAAATAGGAATATTCCGCATAACGCAGACCTTAAACAATTTTCGCGTCTGGTTTTCAACGCCCTTTGCCGCGTCAATGACCATTACCGCTGAATCAGCTGCCATAAGGGTACGATAAGTGTCCTCCGAGAAGTCCTGATGTCCCGGAGTATCCAGAATGTTGATGCAATAACCTTCATAGTTGAACTGCATAACCGACGATGTTACGGAGATTCCACGCTGTTTCTCAATTTCCATCCAGTCGGATGTCGCGTGACGGACGTTTTTCTTGCCCTTAACCGCGCCAGCGAGGGAGATTGCTCCGCCGTACAGCAGGAATTTCTCCGTCAGCGTGGTTTTTCCCGCGTCGGGATGGGATATAATCGCGAAAGTCCGCCTACGTTCTATTTCATGTCTCAGGTCAAGGTTGTTTGCCATATTTTCCATCTTCCTTATATTTATTCTTTATTCTCATCTTCGATTACAGACTTCTCCATATTATAGAGATTCTCCATAGTCTCCATTTTGGACGGCTCTTTATATCCTTTGTTGCGCATAGTAAGGATATGCGCGATTCCCACAAGAATCGGCAGATAAAATGTTAAAATTCTCCACAACATCATTGCAACGT
>CAYZQU010000248.1:0-3275 GCA_964480645.1 uncultured Ruminococcus sp.
TGGAGCTTTAACGGGTAGGCGAGTACAGACGAGCGCAGCTCGTCTGTACGGTTTTAAATTTGCCATTAAAATGATGAAGTGCAAATTCAAAATGCAAGTGACGCGGAATACCGCGAAGCGGTGTGTAGCATCACTTAGCAAGCACAAACGCGTCAGCGTTTGCGCGGTTTTGAATTTGCTATTTAGATAAGGAGGTAAATTAATGGAAAAAGTTAAAATCTGCGCGGACAGCGTCTGCGACTTGTCTGAGGAGTTGAAATCGCGGTACAATATAAGCGTTGTGCCGCTGTACGTGAACAAGGGCGATGAAACGCTGAGGGACGGCGCGGAAATCACGCAAAAAGACGTTTTTGCGTATTATCGAGAAACGGGAAATCTCTGCTCCACGGCGGCGGTGAATATCGAGGACTTTACGAAATTCTTCAAGGAACAGCTTGAGGGATACGATGAGTTGGTAATGATTACCATAAGCTCGGAGTTTTCAAGCTGTTTTCAAAACGCGAATATCGCGGCGGAGGACTTCCCGAATGTACGCGTTGTGGATTCGCGGAATCTTTCCACGGGTGAGGGATTGGTTGCTGTTTCCGCCGCTAAACTCGCAGAGCAGGGTTTGTCTGCGGACGAAATCGTGACGCGGCTCGGCGAGATAATTCCGAAAGTGGACGCGACCTTTTTTGTGGCAAATGTCGAGTATCTCCATAAAGGCGGACGTTGCTCGTCCATTGCGGTATTGGGCGCGAATCTGCTGAGGCTGAAGCCTTGTATCGCGGTGGAGAACGGAAAGATGTCCGTAATAAAGAAATATCGTGGCGGCATAGAAAAGGTAATACGCGATTATGTTAAGGAGAGACTGGAATCCGCCGATGTGGACGATGACTTGATATTCATTACGCACACGACTTCCAAGGCGAATACCGACCTTGCCGCCGAGGAAATCCGCAAATACAAGGATTTCAAGGAGATAGCCGTAACGGACGCGGGCTGTACAGTCGCGTGCCACTGCGGGGAGGATACGCTCGGAATTTTGTTTATCCGAAAGTAAAGAATTTTACATTTTCAGCATATAATACACCGTAAAACTTATTACGGAGGTATTATTATGGAAAACGTATCAAAATACTCGTTTATGGAACAGGACAGACCGATTCTCACTGCGAAAATCGTCGGCAATAAGGATTATCCCGATGTTCACGGGGATATTTATGTTTATATTCTCGGAAACGGATTTTATCTGCAAGGCGATTTTCGCGGACTGCCGAATAATTCGATTTTCGCGTTTCATATCCACGATGGATTGGTTTGCGAGGACGCGGGCGGAAAAAAGCTTCTGCTGCCTGATGTGGTATCGGATTCGACGGGAGCGTCTTCCGCACAGGTCTATCTTGACAAAATTGATGTGAACACACTAGCGGACCATCCGATTATGATTCATCTCAAGGCGGACGGTCAGGAAATTACAGTCGCGTGCGGGGTGTTGAAAAGGGTGCTGTAATCGAAACGCGGGTTTAAGAACAACGATTCGGAAAGTGTGCAAATTCAAAACGCAAGTGACGCGGAATACCGTGAAGAGGTGTGTAGCGTCACTTAGCGAGCACAAACGAAAATTGCATAGCAATTTTCGTTTGCGCGTTTTTGAATTTATTTTTAAATATCGAAATGCTAATTCAAAACGCGGAAGTTTAGCGCGTTTTGAATTAAAGCGAGTTACCGGGTTGAAGTGCAAATTGAGAACGCGCGTGATGTGTTTCACCGCAAAGCGGTGAAACACATCACGCAGGCGAACGCAAATGCGCAGCATTTGCGTGGTTCTCAATTTGCTATTAAAATAGGAGGTTAATATGAGTTTAATCAGGGACATTAATTTATGGGAAAGCGGCGCGCGTAAAATCGCGTGGGTAAAACGAAATATGCCGTTACTACATGGTATCGAGGAGGAATTCGAGCGCGAAAAGCCGTTCAAAGGATTGAAAGTGGCTCTTTCGGTTCATCTGGAGGCTAAAACCGCGTATCTGTGCAAGGTGCTTGCGGCGGGCGGCGCAGAGATGTTTGTAACAGGCAGTAATCCGCTGTCCACGCAAGACGATGTCGCGGCGGCGTTGGTTCATGACGGACTGAACGTGTTCGCGTGGTATAACGCGACCGATGAGGAATATCACGAGCATATTTCAAAGGTAATCGAGGTTGCTCCGAACATCATCATAGATGATGGCGGTGACTTGGTAAATCTTATCCACAATGAGCACCCCGAATTGATTCCGAATGTGCTGGGCGGCTGTGAGGAAACCACCACGGGAATTATTCGCTTACTTAATATGGACAAGCTGGGAGAGCTGAAATTCCCGATGGTATTGGTGAATGACGCGGACTGCAAACACCTGTTTGATAATCGGTACGGCACGGGGCAATCCGTATGGGACGGAATCAACCGCACAACTAACCTTATCGTCGCGGGCAAGGACGTTGTTGTCGCGGGGTACGGTTGGTGCGGAAAAGGCGTGGCTATGCGCGCGAAAGGTCTCGGAGCGCGGGTTATAGTTACAGAAGTCGACCCCATCAAGGCAATGGAAGCCGTTATGGACGGTTTCAAGGTTATGCCGATGAACGAAGCGGCGAAAATCGGAGATTTCTTTGTGACGGTAACGGGCTGCGCGGACGTAATCGGCGAAACGGCGTTCAATAATATGAAGGATGGCGCGATTTGCTGCAATGCGGGACATTTCGATGTCGAGGTAAATATGGCGAAGCTCCGCGAAATGGCGGTAGAATCTCACGTTGCGCGTAACAACATAATGGGCTATAAGCTGAAAAACGGCAATACTGTTTTCGTAATCGCCGAGGGCAGGCTTGTAAATCTCGCGGCGGGTGACGGACACCCCGCAGAGATTATGGATATGAGTTTTGCGATTCAGGCACTTTCTGCGGAGTATATTGCCAAAAATTCGGACAAGCTCAAGGCAAACGAGCATAAGACGGTAAATGTTCCCAAGGAGATTGACCGCAAGGTAGCTGAACGGAAGCTTTCCGCGTGGGGAATCGGTATTGATAAACTCACTCCCGAACAGGAAAAATACCTTGGAATTTCATAACTGAAATTAACTTTTCGAGGTGAAATCTCGCAACGCTATAACTCGCAGAAACGTATGGGGGTGAAGTACAAATTCAAAACGCGCACGTCCTGTCATACCGCACAGCGGTATGACAGGACGTGCAGGCGAGTGCAAATGAAAAGTGCAAAGCAATTTTCATTTGCACGTTTTTGGATTTGCTATATAAAT
>CAYZQU010000249.1:0-3272 GCA_964480645.1 uncultured Ruminococcus sp.
TCATTTATGCTCGGCACGCACGAATTTATGGTAAAGCCCGTGGACGAGGTGGAAATGCTTCTGCGGATAAAAGCGTTGCTGCGGCGAAGCAAAATCGGCGAGGAACAACGCATAACCGTGGGAAGTACGGAGCTTATCTACGACTCGTTTTCGGTGATAAGGGACGGGGTGGAAACGATTCTTCCGCGCAAGGAGTTCCAGATTCTGTTCAAGCTCTTGTCGTTCCCGAATAAGACGTTTACGCGGCAGAATCTGATGGACGAGTTCTGGTCAATGGATTCCGACAGCGAGGAGCGTACGGTTGATGTTCACATCAACCGCCTTCGCGAGCATTTCAAGGATAACCCTGACTTCTCTATTATAACTGTGCGCGGATTGGGATATAAGGCAATTAAGAATAACTGAGAATGTACGTTGACAATGGACAATTTCGGTGCGGCTTCGCCGCGTTATTTAGATTGTATACAATCCTATTACATTGTTAATTGAATTTTTGGGAGGCTGAAATGGAGCTTGATTGCAGATTTACGCGGGAGAACCAATATTTCCAGCTTCGTGCCGGGGCGGTAATCATTGAGGACGAGTGTGTGCTGTTGGCAAGCAACGCAAACTCAGGGTGTTACTATTCAATTGGCGGTGGAGTACATATAGGCGAAACCGCCGAGGACGCGGTTCTGCGTGAGGTTTACGAGGAAACGGGTGTACACTACGAAATCGAGCGTTTGGCGGTGATTCACGAGAATTTCTTTACCGAGAAATTCGGCAAGATGAAAGGATACGAGTTCCACGAGGTGTGTCTTTACTTTCTGATGAAAGAGCGCGGAACACGGGAGCTTAACTCCGACAGTTGTACGCGGTTCGGTGATAAGGAACAAATGCACTGGATTCCGATAGAGGAGCTTGGAAATTACAGAGCGTTCCCCAGCTTTCTGGCTGACTACCTCAAGCAGGAACACATCGGCATAGAGCATATCGTCACGGACGAAAGAAACAAAATATGAGCAACAAATCGAAAAAACGCAATCCCTTCGGGATAGTCAACCGCTTGGGAATGAAGCTCACTATCCTGTCGAGCATTATCATTCTGGCGGCGGATATTCTCGCGTTTACTTCAACTATCGTAATCGGCTATGTAATGGGCGGAACGACCAATACCACACAGGTTGTCGGTACGGTTATCGCAAGCATTATTATAGGTATGCTTTTGTCGTTCGTTATCGGTAATACGGTCTTAAAGCCGCTCTCCGAGTTGGTTAAGGCTACCAAAAAGGTCGCGAACGGAGATTTCAACACCACTCTTCCCATCGGTTGGACAGAAAAACATACAGTTACCGAGCTTCGGGAGCTTATCAAAGACTTCAACGAAATGACCGAGGAGCTGCGCAATACCGAGATTTTCCGCAACGACTTCATTTCCAATTTTTCACACGAATTCAAGACTCCGTTGGCTTCGATACGCGGATTTGCGCGGCAGCTCTGCGAGGGGGATTTAACTCCCGAACAGCAGCGTGAATTCTCGAAAATCATTCTGGATGAAACGGAATTTCTGTCGGTCTTATCGCAGAATACTTTGCTTTTGACGGGCTTGGAAAACAAGGACATTATCGCGGATAAAACGCTGTTTTCACTGGACGAGCAACTCCGTAACTGTATGATTCACCTTGAGCCGCAATGGTCGGAGAAGAATATTGAAATCGAGATGGATCTGGACGAAATCTCGTTTTTCTGGAACGAGAAAATGCTGTCGCACGTCTGGAACAATCTGTTTGATAATGCGGTGAAGTTCACCGAAAACGGAGGTAAAATTGCGGTTTCGTGCAAGCAAAACGGCGACAAAATCATTGTTACGGTAACGGACAGCGGCTGTGGAATCCCCGCGGAGTCTCTCCCGCATATCTTTGAAAAGTTTTATCAGGCGGATATTTCCCACGCCACCAAAGGCAACGGGCTTGGTCTGCCGCTGGTTCGGAAGATTGTCGAGCTTTGCGGTGGTGAAATCCATGTAGAATCCACGGTCGGTAAAGGTACAACATTCACTGTAAGTCTTCCGCAAAGCGCGGTATTGCCATAAAGGGATAAGGCGACTGTGCGGTTCAGCATGTTATAACATATTATAATCAAATCAACTTGAAAGGGGTGAGGTGCAAATTCAAAACGCGAGTGAAACCGCGAAGCATTTGCGTGGTTTTGAATTTGCTATTAAAATAGACTGGGATTCAAAACAATATCTGAAATTCAAGGCACAGAGGACTCAGCCCTCCGTTGACCTTGCGTCACGGCTGATGGACTTTGTATCCGAGCCGAGGGAGATTATCGACCTCGGATGCGGTCCGGGAAACTCCACGCGCGTACTGAAAAACCGCTTTCCGAATGCGCATATAATCGGCGCGGACAGCAGCGAAAATATGATTTCCCGCGCGGGGGAGGATAATCCCGATTTGGAATTCCGCGCTCTGGATATTAATTTTATCGGGGATTTTTCGGAGCTTTGCAGAAGTTTCGATGTTGTTTTCTCCAACGCGTGTTTGCAGTGGGTTCCGAATCATCGTGAGATTATCCCGAAAATATTCGGACTTTTGCGGAACGGCGGCGCTCTCGCGGTGCAGATTCCGATGAACTTTGACGAGCCTGTTCATAAGATAATCGCGGAAATTGCGGTAAGCGAAAAATGGCGCGATAAAATCTCCGGAAAGCGGATTTTCCACACATTGACAATTCCCGAATATTTCGATATTCTGAGCGGACTGACGGACGATTTTGAAATCTGGCAGACCACTTACTGCCACCGAATGCCGAGCATTGAGAGTATCGTTGAATGGTATCGCTCTACGGGTATGCGGACATATCTCGCTTGTCTGTCAGAAAGCGATGGGGAGGAATTCATTGCGGACGTTTCCGCAGAACTGGAACGAGAATATCCCAAGCAGAAAAACGGGGAGATTATCTTCAGGTTTCCTAGGTTTTTCTTTGTTGCACGTCATAATTAAATCAACCTGAAAGGAGTGAAGTGCAAATCCAAAACGCAAGCGGCGCGTTGCACGCGAAGCAGTGAGCGAATGACCGCAAGCGGTCATTCTGTGCCGCTTAGCGAACGCGGACGCAAGTCCGCGTGGTTTTGGATTTGCAAATTAAAATAAGGCTATGGTGATTCGTGCAAATCCGAAATGTAAGCGTCACGGAATACCGCGAAGCGGTGTGTAGTGACGCTTAGCAAGCACACGCGCAGCGTGTGCGTTTTCGGATTTGCTTTCAAGATAAGGAGGATATTATGA
>CAYZQU010000250.1:0-3270 GCA_964480645.1 uncultured Ruminococcus sp.
ATGCGTTTCGAGAACATCGTTCACTTGGGGAATCCCTGTGGAATTCGACCCCAAGCACGTTGTATATGTCTGGGTGGACGCTCTCTCCAACTATATCAGCGCGTTGGGCTACGGAAACGACAAATACAACGACTTTGACAAATACTGGCCCGCGGATTTGCATATGACCGCCAAGGAGATTGTGCGTTTCCATTCCATTATATGGCCTATTATCCTGATGATGCTGGATCTGCCGCTGCCCAAGCACCTCTATGGGCACGGCTGGATCAACTTCAACGGTCAGAAGATGGCAAAATCCGTTGGAAACGTCGTTGACCCGTTTGTGCTGGCGGAGCGTTACGGCTCGGATTCCGTGAGATACCAGATCCTGCGGGATATGCCGTACGGTTCGGATTCCAACTTCTCGAATGAGGTAATGATAAACCGCATAAATTCGGATTTGGCGAACTCGTGGGGAAATCTTGTTTCGCGTACCGTGGCGATGGCGGACAAGTATTTCGGCGGAACGCTCCCCGAGGAACGTCAGCCCGAGCCGCTTGACAGCGAACTTATCAATATGGCGGAATCACTTCGGGATAAGGTCGCTCCGCTTATCGGCGAAGCGCGGCTTTCCAACGCGCTTGAGGAAATTTTCAAGGTAATCTCCCGCGCAAACAAGTATATTGACGAGACCGAGCCGTGGGTTCTCGGCAAGACGGAACTTGCCGCAGTCGCCCCAGAGCGCGGCACGGATGCCGCGCAACAAAGGGCGACAGGCGGAAAGTCTGAGGATAAGAAAGCGCGTCTTGCAAGCGTTCTGTATAACCTGTTGGAAACGATTCGTATCTGCTCGGGGCTGCTTTATCCGTTTATGCCCGAAACCTGTCCGAAGGTATGGGAGCAAATCGGCGCGGATTCCGCGCTTGCCGCGTATGATACGCTCAACGAGTTCGGAAAGCTCCCCGCGAACGTCACGGTTCACAAGGGGCAAATGCTGTTCCCAAGAATAGACGTGGATAAGGAAATCGAGGAAATGAACGCTTTGCTTGCTCCGAAAAAGGAAATCCGCGAGGACGAGGATTTAGACAAGGCGAATGTTATCACCATTGACCAATTCGCCGAGGTGAAGCTCCGCAGCGGCGAAATCACCGCGTGCGAAAAGGTAAAAAAATCCAAAAAACTGCTGAAACTTACTGTGGACGACGGCAGAAACGGACGGCAGATCGTATCGGGAATCGCCAACTGGTACGCTCCCGAGGATTTGGTCGGGAAGAAGATAGTGTTTGTGGCGAATCTCGCGCCCGCGAAGCTCTGCGGAGAGCTTTCCGAGGGAATGATTCTCGCGTGCGATGCCGGAGAAGACGATGTAAGGGTTCTGTTCCTCGACAAGGACGTTCCCAACGGAAGCACGATAAGATAGTTGAAAGTGTATAGTTGACAGTTGACAGTTAACTGTACACTGTAATTTTGGGGGGTAATGATATGAAACCAATTCCCGGTCAGGTATGGACAGATAAGAAGCGCACGTTTCTGGGGTTGCCGTGGTCGTTCACGCGGTATATCCTCACGGAGAAGAAGCTGATTACTCGCAAGGGATTTTTCAACATCACCGAGGACGAGATAGAGTTATACAGAATCCTTGACAAGAGCCTGAAAATTTCGTTCGGTCAGCGTCTTGACGGCACAGGCACGGTAATTCTCAACTGTAAGGACGTGGATACGCCCGTTAAGGAGATAAAGTCGATAAAGAAACCGCGCGAGTTTATGGAAATTCTTGAGAAGTATGTGGACGACCAGCGCGACAGATACGGCACGCGCGGGCGGGATATTATGGGGTATACTCCACACGACCACGACGATGATATTTGCAGTGAAGACCACGAATAGTTTTAATTCCCGTCAGCGTAATGGCGGCGCAGGCAAATTCAAAACGCGCCCGATAAAGCGCAGCGTAGCGGAGCTTTATCGGGCAGGCGAGTGCAGATGAGCAAAGCTCATCTGCACGGTTTTGAATTTGCAAATTAAAATAAGGGGTAATTATGGACATTTCCAGAATAGCCGATATAGGCACAGTAAATCAAGTCAATCAGACGCGTTCGGTGGAACACCGCACCGAGGGTAAAACTTCCACGCTTGCAACAGAGCATACCGACAGCTTCGTGAAGTCCGAGGCGGCGTTTATGCCCGCGTATACCAAGAAGTCGGCGCGGAAACAGGATTCGGACAACAATCTGCTGCAAAAAGAGGACTCTGAGCGCACAATCGACAAGGTTGAAGAACAGGGCGAACAAGTCACTCACGGCGAGCTTGTTACCAAGGGCATAAGTCATATAATCCGCGCGATGTTTGTAAAGCAAGGCGAGGTGCTTTTGGGGAGCGTTCCCAGTGTAGGGGCGAAAATGTACGCCGAGGAACTGTTGTCACAGCTTCGCGTGCTGTACGGGAATTCCGCCGCCGAGGAGAATACTCCCGAATATTGGCAGCCCGATGAAACCGCCGCGCGTCTGTTGATGTTCTTCGATAGTGTGGAATTAGGTGACGGCGACCGGGGAGTTACAATGGAGCGTTCGTTCCTGAGTGCGTTCAACGATACCGAACAGCTTTTCGGCGGCAGAGGACGTTTGCCGCTGGAGAGCTATGAAACCAAGCGTCTGGTTATGGAAAGCTATTTTGCAAAGGCGGGTATGTAATGCCGATTTTTGACACTCACGCGCATTATTGGCGGCAGGATTACGGCGAGGATTTGGACGGTCTTCCGGAGCGGCTTCCGAGTCTGGGCGTGGAGCGCGTTCTTGCGGTCGGGTGCGATATCCCCACAAGCCGCGAGGAAATAGAGCTTGCAAAAAGATACGATTATATCTACGCCGCTGCGGGAATCCACCCCGAACAGGCGGCGGATTTGCCCGAAAATTGGGAATCCGATTTGGAATCGCTCCTGAATCGTGATAAGGTTGTTGCATTGGGCGAAATCGGTCTGGACTATCACTACCCCGACAATCCGCCGAAAGAGGTTCAGAAGTCGGTGTTTATCCGACAGCTTGAGATTGCCGAGCAGCTTTCTATGCCCGTGATTATTCATTCGCGCGATGCGTGGGCGGATACTCTCGAAATTCTCAGGGAGTATAAACCGCGTGGAGTAGTGCATTGCTTTTCGGGGAGTGCCGAAACCGCCCGCGAAATCGTAAAACTCGGACTGTATGTCGGGTTTACGGGAGTCCTTACATTTAAGAACTCCACAAAGGCGTGGGCTGCGTGCGCGGAAGTACCGATTGAACGGCTTTTATTGGAAAC
>CAYZQU010000251.1:0-2607 GCA_964480645.1 uncultured Ruminococcus sp.
TCAGGCAAAAGCGGACGCGCGTCACTTAATATCTTGCGAAGTTGAGTATTCGGCTCCTCCGCCGCGATATAACCAATATCACCTGCAAAAGACGGCGCGAGCCTTATTGTAAGCTCGTTGTCTCCGCTCTCGGAAAGCGATATCATAAACGGAGCGTATGGGGCTTGCGATAATATTCCATCAAGCTCTTCAAATGTCATAGTTACCTCATTTCTTGTGAGCGGTGATTATTGTATAACTGCTTGCATTTACAGTTATATAGTATTTCTCGGCATTTACACGGAAGTTTTTGCCAATACGCTCGATTTGCGTCCCCGGCGCAGTAATTGTTTCTTTCGCCCACTCCACAACATTCTCGACATTCAATCCAAGATTATTTCGTATGCGCTGTTCTCCAAATTCCGTGGTATGCAGTTTGTCCAGATTATCCAACAGACTTTGTATACCTGTTGGCTCGTTATATAACACCTCATTAAGGTATAATCCCTCCGGAGGAAGTGTCATTCCTGCAAATGTCCGTTCGCCCGTTTCAATAGCACGGCGGACATCGTCAAGCGTTCGTTTGCCCTCGCTTACATAAATCAGTGTTCCCGCGATGATTCGCACCATATTGTACAGAAAACCATTCCCACGTATTCTTATTTCACAGATTCCGTCTTTCTGAGAAACATTCAGCGCGTAAATCATCCGCACCGTGGATTTTACGGCAGTCTTTCCTACCGCGCGGCAGAACCCGCCAAAGTCGTGTTCACCGAGGAACAACCTTGCGGCTTCATTCATCTTTGAAATGTCCAAAGGATACGGATAATGAAATGCCAGATTTTGTAAAAAAACATCTCGTGTGGGTTTAGTGTTGATTAAATACACATATTCCTTAGATTTTGTGCAGTAACGCGCGTGAAAATCCTCGGGAGCGTCCTCACAAGAAAGCACCGCAATATCACTCGGCAACAGCGTGTTCATTCCCTTGATAAATCCCTCGCACGGAATCGCGCTGTCAATTCGTACATTGAAACAGAACCTCCGCGCGTGAACCCCCGCGTCTGTGCGCGAACAGCCGTAAATCACGGGCGGCGGGATTTTCAACAGCTTGCCTATGGTACACTCCACGACCTCCTGAACGGAGAGAGCGTTCCCCTGACGCTGGAATCCGTGATATGCCGCGCCGTTATACGTGATAAAAACCTTCAGGTTACGCATTTTACCTCCGTTACTTCCAAAAGCCGCTCAGCAAATTTGCCAACTCTTGCGGAGCGTCAATATTCACCTCGTGTCCCGAATCCTTTACCATCTTGAATTCACTTCCGTGAATCCGAGCCGCTGTTTCCACGGCGGATTTGCGGTTCGGTTTGTCATTTTCGCCAATAACGACCATTACATGGCAAGAAATCTTTTCCAAATTTGTGGTAAAATCAAGCTTTACCATAGATTTTGACAACTCGATAAACTCCCGTTTTCCGAATCCTGTTTCACTAAACGCGGAACTTGACATAAACCGAAAAATTATATTTTGGAATTTCAACAGTGCTTTCGGCATTTTATACGGAGTTCCGATAAGAACGAGTGAATTTACCCTATCAGGAAAATCAACCGCATAATTAAGTGCCAGAATCCCGCCGAGGGACAATCCGCAGATGTCCAACGATTCGGAAAATCCACTACAATATTTTACAAATTCTCCATAAAGATTGGGATAATTTACCACCTTACCCACTATCAGATTCGGGAGGTTCGGACAAGCACATTCAAAGCCAAGACATTCACAAACCTTATTCCAACCCGAAGCATTCTGACCCAAGCCGTGTACCAGAATGTTGTGCATTTTTCCCACTCCCTCAGCGAAATTTCTCCAACCTCAATAATCCTTGAGAATCGGGTTCATGTATACCGTTTTTATAGTTATATCCCATTTTTATGTAAAGGGGGGTTCCCGTGATTGAGGCGGGAATCTCTATTCTCTTTGCCCTCAGGAAAAAATCGTCCTGCTCAAGCGTTTGGATAATTTCCTTTCCGATTCCTTTTCCCTGATATTCCGGCAAAACAAAAACAGTAAACAGACTGCTCTCATCTTCCCTACCCCAATACGGACCGATTGCTCCGCAGCCTATGATTTTATCACCGTCACAGGCAACATAAAAATGCGTCCAACTCGCGCGTTCCAATATATTTTGTGGTTGTAACGCTTTCACTTCGTTTTCAATGTCATCGGGAGAATAATCCTTTATGTTGGTTGTCCTGAGTGTTGTTGCAATTAACGCTGAAACCTCGTTTGCGTCTTCCTCACGGAATCTTCGTATGTTCATATATTTACGACTCCCTCGTCCAAAAGAATTTCCAACACCCTTGACTCACGTTCAATCATAACCAAATCTGCCAAACCGTGGTCTGCGGCTCTGTTGATTTGGACTGCCCTGCTAGGCTCAATGTATTCCAGTGTAAAATTCTCATCGGATTCATAATCATCGAGTTTCTGCGTTTCCACGCAATTCTCAACATCGCATAAATAGTAATAATTATCCTGAATAAAACAATCCGCCTTTGAGGTGTCGTCTTTCTGTATGCGGTGAACATATCCAAACTCCTTGATCGATTCGGTAATGACCTTCA
>CAYZQU010000251.1:2617-3247 GCA_964480645.1 uncultured Ruminococcus sp.
TTGCCGAGTTTTTCTTCAAGTGTTTCTCTGATAACTGCGTCCTCTTTGCTCTCGTTCTCCTCGATTCCACCGCCGGGGAATTTGTAGTAATTGTACTTGACGCTGTAAACCATAGCGACATTTCCGTCTTTAACAGCTATACACCGCGCGGAATTGCGGACAATCGCGGTTCCGTTCGGGTTATAATCTTTTGTGTCGATTTCAAATAACAAACGCATACTTACCTCCGTTTACGGGATAATCGGAAAACAATTCATAACAATTATTCCCGCAAACAACACAAGCATAATCACAATGGCAATATAATCGCGCGGAGCGGTCTTGAGTTGACGCATACGTGTTCTGCCCTCACCGCCGTGATAGCAGCGGCACTCCATAGCGGTAGCAAGCTCGTTGGCGCGTTTGAATGCCGATACGAAAAGCGGAATCAGTATCGGAATCAGCGATTTGGCGCGCTTGAAAAGGTTTCCGCTGTCCATTTCCGCGCCGCGCGCTTTCTGCGCGGACATAATTTTGTCGGTTTCCTCAATCAGTGTGGGAATAAACCGTAATGCTATCGTCATCATCATAGACAGCTCGTGAACGGGAAAATGTATCTTCTTAAGCGGGGATAGCAGACGTTCTATCGCG
>CAYZQU010000252.1:0-3246 GCA_964480645.1 uncultured Ruminococcus sp.
ATAAACTTGGTTGGTCTTTTTATCATTATAGCATACATAATGTGAATTGTCAAGGCTTTTTTCATAATCCGAAATTTTTTTGAAGAAAACTTACATTATTGGTCTGATTGTGACGACACGATTTTTTTCAAATATGTATTGACAAATCCGTAAAGAAATGATATAATATAAATATCCCCCATAGGGGGATATGGAGGCTTAATCATGGAACATAAACACGAAAACACAAAAGCGGTGATAAACAGACTTTCAAGAGCCATCGGACATCTTGAAGCGGTAAAGAAAATGGCTGAGGACGGCAGAGATTGCTCGGAAATACTTATACAGTTGGCGGCGGTAAAATCGGCGATAAACAACACGGGCAAGCTTATTCTCAAGGACCACATAAATCATTGCGTTGTACATGCAATCAAGGAAAACGATGAGAAAGTACTTGATGAGCTTGCAGAAGCCATCGACAAATTTGTGAAATGAAAATCAAACAAAGAAAAGCCGTGTTTTTTGCAATACTTGCTGCCGCTCTTTACGCATTAAACTCACCGTTTTCAAAATTACTTCTTGGAAAAATACCACCGACAATGCTTGCCGCGCTACTCTATTTCGGAGCGGGAGCGGGTATGCTGTTAATAGGAATATTCCAAAGAAAATCCGGTGCGAATACAATGGAGCAGCCGCTTACCAAAAAGGAGCTTCCATTCGTTGTCGGAATGGTGTTACTTGATATTGCCGCGCCGATTCTGTTAATGATAGGACTTACAATGACCTCCGCCGCAAACGCCTCGTTACTGAACAATTTTGAAATTGTTGCCACAAGTCTTATCGCCCTGTTTATTTTTAAGGAAGCAATTTCAAAACGCCTGTGGGTTGGAATTATTTTAATAACTGTTTCCAGCGCGCTGCTTTCGCTCGACAGTCTCGATGGATTTTCATTCTCGGTAGGTTCTGCTTTTGTTCTGTTGGCGTGCGTCTGCTGGGGCTTTGAAAACAACTGTACACGGAATCTCTCATCAAAGAATCCGCTTGAAATTGTTGTAATAAAAGGTTTTGGCTCAGGTATAGGCTCTCTTGTCATTGCGGCTGTAATCGGTGAGTTTTCACTTGACTTGATTTATGATTTGCTTGCGCTGCTGCTTGGATTCACCGCCTACGGACTAAGCATTTTCTTTTATATTTACGCACAGCGGTATCTGGGTGCGGCAAAAACGGGAGCGTATTACGCGGTATCACCATTTATCGGTGCGCTGCTGTCTCTGCTGATTTTCGGAGAGTCGCCCGGGATAAACTATGTTATCGCACTTGCTGTGATGATTTTGGGAACTTATTTTGTTACAACCGACAATGGGAGGAAAGAGGATTCTAAGTCTGACAAAAAGCTGAAATACTAAGGCAACACTGCACAAAGACCGTGCTTCGCACTTTGCCGCCTGTCGCCCTCTTATGGCGGCATCATTGCCGCCTTTTGGGGCGACGGTGCAAACCTCCTGTTTGCACCCGCTTACTTACAAATTTTAGATTGAACACGAAGTGTTGATTCGGTCATTGTTGCCCAAAATCTCCTCATAAGCACCAGCCTTATTTGTCGATTTTGTGCAGAGCTGAACGAAGTTCAGTTCGCTGACTGAAAATTTGCTTAATGTAATCGAGCGCAACCAAGTCGGCGACACGATGTCGACGACCAAAAGCGACAGGCGATAATCTTTGTATGGTGTTACCCTAAACAGCCCTTTGTAAAATCCCAATATTGGAGGAAGATTTATACTATCGGTCTGATTTCCGAAACACGGCGTTTGGTTTTTTTCGCGTAACGAACTGTATATGCCGTACCTCCGCCCGCAGAACCCGAATACACTGCGACAAGCACATCGCACAAGTCCACCAGCGCGCGGTCGCGTTTCAGCATGCAGTCTTCAGTATATTTCGGGGAAATAGTCATCACTTTGTCGCACAGCGCGAGAATCGCATCATATCTCTCTATATCCGCGTGATTCCAACCCTTACACTGATTCGGGCATGGCAACACCGCAATCAACCGCAATGCGGGACTGCTTTTTTTCTTATCGAGAATAAGTTCCGCTGCCCATATGTCCACACCTCGCGCCATTCCGGTATAAAATTCCTCCGCGCCGTCGGCGATCAAGCGGTCAATCTCCGCAGATAAACGTGACATCATATCCAGAAACAGCGGATCGTCCTCGCTGAAATACGGCAGATTCTGCGGTCTGTGTCCGGTAAATGAAACTCTGTACATTGTTACTCTCCCGGGTGATTTTTCCGATACTGGAGAAAACTTTCCAGTATAACCGCCGCTGCCGCCTGGTCAAGCACCTCTTTACGCTTTTTGCCGCGCTTATTGATTTCATTCATATATGTAATCGCCGTGACTGTGGAAGAACGCTCGTCCCACATTCTTACAGGGGCTTCCACTAATGCGCGGAGTTTCTCGGCAAACAGCGCGCATTTTTCCGAGCGTTCGCCGCGCGTGCCGTTCATGTTCACCGGGTCGCCCACAATTATAAGTTTCGCGCTGGATTCTCCTGCCGCCTGCGCCGTCTGTTCGACACAACGGTCGAAGTTCTTCTCAAATATTGTCTTAAGCGGCGATGCGAGAATTTCCCCCTCATCGCATATCGCAAGTCCTGTTCGGCTGTCGCCGTAATCCACCGCAAGTATTTTCATTGTCATTTTACCTCGCCGAAATATTTATCAAAATTATTATAAAACTTCCGAAATCAAAAAGTGCGCAGCCGAAGCCACGCACCGAAAAATGCAAAGCTCCGATTGCTGCGACACAATTTCGTTTCTTCCCAAGACACCCACGAAAAAGAGCATGCACTTTTACCTATTGGTAAAAGCAGGCGTTTGGAAAAAATATAAAATTGTGTCGCAACTTTATTCTAACATATATTCCGTGATTTGTCAAGGGGTTTTTGAAATTTTTCCAATGTGTAATGTTGTTGGTTTGCGAAAATTTCGCAATATACCCCCTTGACAAACCAATTAAAAAGTGATATAATATATACTATAGATGCCGCTGTGGCGAAATCGGCAGACGCAAGGGACTTAAAATCCCTCGGTAGAAATACCGTACCGGTTCAAGTCCGGTCAGCGGCACCATGATATAGTGACAAAAAAGATATTATGCCCACAAACGGCTCTGTACGCATTATGCGCTTTGCGCAAAACGCTGCCATTTGTGGGCATAATATTTTGCAAAATCAGGATTCGCGCTCCACAGATATTTTCGAC
>CAYZQU010000253.1:0-3223 GCA_964480645.1 uncultured Ruminococcus sp.
ACGAGTGATATAATCATAATGCAAGTTCTCAACCTTAATAATGTCCAATTTAGTATCTCCTGTTATTAAAGAATGACCTCTGTCATTTTCTCATTATCATCAATAAAGATAAATCCGCCGAAATCGTTGTATAAAAGCAACAAATATGGACTGTAAAACGCCCATTCATCGAAATCGGCAAAGAAATCCGCGATACTTGCCTTGACGAAAATTTTGAAAAGCTCTTCATCGCCCAACAGAAAGCAAATCCAAACGTCCTCAATTCTCAATTCTCTCGGAGAACATTTCCGCCGAGTGGAAAACTTTTCCAAATCCACCCACGCGGGTCTGCGATACGGCAGAGAATCTATAAATTCGCAAATTCGCTCTGTCGTTTCGGTATCCGCAAATTTGTAACGCTGTCCAAAGTTCTCGATTTCTGCGGACATCTGTGTCTTAATTCGTTCAATCTCCGCTTTTTTCTTGAATTCCCTTTTATTTGCTGTCAGTTCAGCAAGCTGCTTTCTCTGTTCGTCAGTCATACCAATATTTTCCTTTACAAATGTTTATAACCACACATTTTATATTATACACCAAATTTCAAGCATAGTCAAGTGTTTTATAGTAAACGACAATGAAAATTGTCGTTTACTATTTGCCGATCCGCACGGAGTGAGCGAAGCGAACGGATGTGCGAGGCAATTTAGATCAGTTATTATAGTAAACGGCAAATTTATTTGACGTTTACTATAATAACAAAAATCGGCAGAATGACTTCAAACTGCCGATAATTATGTTGACTAACAGAAACTATTTTCGATATAAAACCGCACATTCATCTATGTAATCGTGAACAATGAACCAATCAAACTTTGGTGACACAATATAGAAACAGTCCGCCCATTCTTCGGATTCACTCAGAACACCAAAGATACTATTCGCATATCCCTCGTACACCCATCCGGATAAAATTAAAAACAGCTTGCCGCCATCCGGTATTTCGGACTCTATTTTTCCCAGATAATCCGACCAATTTTTCGATTGAAGCACTCCCGCTATGCAGTAACTTTCAAGATTGCTGCGAAAATGCAACCCTCCGCTCTCAAACGAGATTACGGACGGTGTGAAATTTTCACAATCGCAAAACGTAAAGTAAAATTTTCCCAAAATCTCCTCATATTTTAACTTCGGAAACTCACCAAATTTACTTCTATCAATAGCTTTTTCTTTAATAATATGTTCAATCTTGTCACGCACCCAAAGACCGGATTTCTGAAAAATCATACGAACCTCACAATTGCTACAAATCTGCGTTATTTTCGGTAATAATCTGATACTCCGATTCCTATCGTTGCCCAGTGATTCGCCCTTCGGTTCTCCGACTCTAAATCCTCGTTATTCTCCGTGGAAATTCCATCAGATTTCATTTCCTCTATCATCTCCGCCACATCGGACGGTATCAGCTCGCGATAAACACCGACGCTGATATTCAGAAAACCATAGGAATATCCATCTTCGCAATCTTCGACTTCTCCGTCCTTTTGTTCCAAAATCTCCAGTAACTCATCGGCAGGCGTTTCAAAAGCGGGAATTCCATAAATCAGAGGGTGCAATTCTCCATCAATACCGCCTAAAAACTCGATGAATTCAACCTTGTCTTCATCATCGTAGTCAATCGCCATATTTGCATTGTACCAGTAATACCTATCTCCGACATTCTCTCCTTCACCTATCTCGGCTTCAACAGCCTTTCTCTCCATTCCCAGGCGAATCGAAATTCCGTCAATAACTACCTTTTCAAGCGGAAATATTTCAATGTTCATATTAAAATCTCCTTATATAAACTTAACAATCGCCGTAGAACCGCATGGCAGGGGCAATCCTGTCTGCTTTACGGGCAAACCGATTTCCTCGGATTGCACCTCAATATCGAAACGCTTGCCTATTGTCATTTTCAACAGATAACTCATCACCGACGCGGAAAGCCCTGTGGTATACGAGTTCAACAACACGAACAGCGGCTTATCAGACAAAAGCTGTGTGATTTCCTCCATTAGGTCGAAAATGTTGTCTTCTAATTTCCACATCTCGCCGTTTGTTCCGCGTCCATAGCTTGGCGGGTCGAGGATAACACCGTCATACTTTGTTCCTCGACGGATTTCGCGGCGAATAAATTTGTTGGCGTCGTCTACAATCCAACGAATCGGCTTGTCTTCCAGCCCTGATAACTTTGCATTGGTACGCGCCCAATCCACCATACCCTTAACTGCGTCACAATGGCACACGGACGCTCCTGCGGCGGCACACGCAAGCGTCGCTCCACCTGTGTAGGCAAACAGATTTAATACATTTATAGGACGATTCGCGCCGTGTATCATCTCGGAACAGTAATCCCAGTTAACTGCTTGCTCTGGGAACAGCCCCGTATGCTTGAATCCCGTAGGCTTTACCATAAACCGCAAATTTCCGTAGCTTATCTGCCAGCTTTCCGAGAGTTTTCGCCTGTAATCCCACGCACCGCCGCCCTTATCGGAGCGGATATACCGAGCGTGTGCGGACTGCCATTCGGGAGCATCTCCGATATTCTTCCAGATTATCTGCGGATCGGGGCGAATCAGCGTAACATCTCCCCAACGCTCCAACCGCTCGCCGTTGGCGGTGTCTATCAATTCGTAATCAGTCCATTTATCCGAAATTCTCATAGTTACCTCTGTCCTTACATAACCGCCGCACGCCCGTTGGGATATTTACCGTCCCAGCCGCACGGAAAATATCCATCCTTATAAATTTCAAGCAACCCAGTAAAAAAGCCATTTCTGCCTAACGCGTTTTCCACAGCTGCCCAACACAAATCGCGTTTTACCATATCGGTTATCTCTTCATCAAGGGCGTTCTGCTCCTCCAAACCCGCGCGGACTTTGAAAGACTGCCACGCATTCCAAATATCATTTTCCAAAGCCATTGAAACTGTCTCAAATATTTCGTCTATCGCGTCACTGCCGATAATCTCCTCCGCAAGCTTTTCAAGCCGGTTGATATGCGGCTCCCATACGCTCAGGTAGTTGGCGTTCCAATTATCATACGCTTCATAAACCGACTTCACAAGAAGATACTTCTCACAAGGTTTCCCACTGTTCGCGAACCATTTTATCGGGCTGACAGATTCAATAAACTTTTCGGTTTCCATTTTTTTCACCTTTTCTCGGATTCCGTTTCAAATACTCGTCCAAAAGAGCGTATGAAA
>CAYZQU010000254.1:0-3216 GCA_964480645.1 uncultured Ruminococcus sp.
TTTATATTATACCACTTATTTCCCTTTTTTGCAAGATTAAATCAGTGTTTCCTTATATTTCTGGAGATTGACGGCAAGACTCCGCCAACTCCGAAAGACTATACTCCCGTGTACGCGGATTTCGATTCGGACAATCAAAAGCTGATTTGCAAACGTGAAGGTGTCCGTGTTATTCTGCATATTCAAGCTGTCGGAAGTATTGCTTTCGTTCGAGAATGCCGCCATATTTTCCGTGAGTATCATCACTTGAACGTCAATCTGATCAGCCGTATTTTTATCCTCGTCCGCCGCGGATGCGCTGTCGGTTATTTCGGAAATTACGGTATTATCGCTCTGCGTGAACAGATCGGACACGGAATTTTCATCGCCATAAAGCTCGTCCAGAATATCTGCGTTTGCCTGGGCAAGCTCGTCATCGGAAAGAATTCGCTCAAATTCTCCCGTTTCAAAATTAAGCAAGCAGTATGTTTCGTTGGCAAACTCAAATGTGAAGTTCCTCCAATCGTCACTTAACCAAAAGTTATTTATAGTAAGCGTTTCGCCAGTTTCGGTAATCGTCAGAATTGCGTCCGAACCTAAATAATATGCTGTCAAATCTTCGGGAGAGAGATTAGCGAACTTGATTTTGTTCTTTCCGTTGCTGTCAATGATTATATCGTTACCATAGCCCTTTCTGAAAACGTAGGTGTCGTTGCCGTCACCACCGTCAAGGTAATCATCGCCCTCGCCGCCGTCCAAGTAGTCATCGCCATCATAACCGTAAAGTGTGTCGTTGCCTGCGCCGCCGTAGATAATGTCATCTCCATCTGAGCCGTTAATGGTGTCATCGCCGCCCAAAGCCTGAACCGTGCTGTTCGGATAGAAGACAACAACATTTTCACTCGTTTCATTGCATACGATGTTCAAGAACGGACTGCCCTCATCATCGGGGTTCATTGTTGTTCCGTTCTCAAACTCCAGCGTGAAGTTTCTCCAATATTCACTTAAACGGAAATTATTTATGGTCAATGTTTCACCGGTTTCGGTTATCGTCAGAATCGCGTCCCAGGTGGAACTCGGATAATATACGGTCATATCCTCGGGCAAAAGATTCGTGAACTTAATCCTATTCATGCCCTCACTGTCGTAGATTGTGTCGCTGCCAAGACCTTTTCCACATATGTAAGTGTCGTTTCCGGAACCGCCGTTGAGCTGGTCATTTCCCGCACCGCCGTCAAGGTAGTCATCGCCGCCGTTGCCATAAAGAGTATCATCGCCCTCGCCGCCGTAGATTATGTCGTTCCCGTTTGAGCCATTTATGGTGTCATTGCCGCCCAAAGCCTGAACCGTGCTGTTCGGATAGAAGACAACAACATTTTCACTCGTTTCATTGCATACGATGTTCAAGAACGGACTGCCCTCATCATCGGGGTTCATTGTTGTTCCGTTCTCAAACTCCAGCGTGAAGTTTCTCCAATATTCACTTAAACGGAAATTATTTATGGTCAATGTTTCACCGGTTTCGGTTATCGTCAGAATCGCGTCCCAGGTGGAACTCGGATAATATACGGTCATATCCTCGGGCAAAAGATTCGTGAACTTAATCCTATTCATGCCCTCACTGTCGTAGATTGTGTCGCTGCCAAGACCTTTCCCGCATATGTAAGTGTCGTTTCCGGAACCGCCGTTAAGGAAGTCGTTGCCCTCGCCGCCATCAAGGTAGTCATCGCCGCCGTTGCCGTTGAGCGTGTCTTCACCTGCGCCACCCTCGAGATAATCATCCCCATCGTCACCATTAAGTGTGTCGTTTCCACCATATCCGTAAATGAAATTGCTCTTTCCACTACCGTTTAAAGTATCATCACCTGATGATCCGGTTATTTCAATTTCTTTTTTAGAATGGAAGAAGTCATAAATGGAATATCCAACATTTTCCCAGAAATCTACCCACGAATCAAATATTTCAACAACATTATCAGTAAATTCCATTAATGCGAATTTCATCAGAACTTCAGGAAAATCCCTAAATCCCGTATCCATAGCCCATGCAATAACGCCTAATGTATCCTTATTCAATAAATATTCTTTCAGCACTTCGCTATCACATCTCGAGTTAAAAGAATTATTAAGAAGATATCCTATATTTTCAAGACCACGTTCTGCGTCAATTTCGGGTTTCTCATCAGCAATTCTTATAGCATGAGTAGACACATGATTTATTAAACCCGAAAGCCATATAAATCTGTTTGTCGTTGATTTCATGTTGCCGTTATCATCAAGCAATGTGATTGGAATGTGATATCCCAAAATGGAATATTCCGGCATATCTTCAATATAACATTTTCCTGTATCTATAAATATAGAATTAGCATTCTCTATCGGATTAAACAAAGAGCCGACAAAACTAAGTTGAGGATAGATGTTAGTAATTTTAGTGCCGTTTCTATTTATTTTTTCTGCGATTTCGGGATCGTTAATAAACGAATCAGAAAAACCTTGCCCGTCAAACGAATAACATTCGTCGACATCATCACGCATAATTGTGGTATATTGTGCCAAATTCCCACCTTTTGAATGACCGCTTACGATAATCGAATATGTGTCATTTTCGGATAAACCTACCTTGTCTGCGTCTTCGGATTCATCTTCGAATCCATCTTTGGGTGCATTTTTGGCTGCCTCGATTGCCTTATCATAAAATTGCAAGATACTCTTTTGTTCCGGGGTTTCTTTTTGAACCCCTCCCAGAGCATTATCCACCCACGTGGCAATGTCATCAACTCCATCGCCATCAATGTCATATTCATCCTCCCCATAGTTACCGGCTAAGATGACATATATATTTCTGTGTATACTTCCGTCTGAATTTACTTCATCTTCAATGAGACATAACGATGTATACTTTTCGTCTGACAAATTTGGGATAACTTTCAAATTCATCAGTTCTTCATCATCTCTGATTTTGTAAACCAAATCCCATATTCCGGTTTTTTCATCAGGGCACGCACCATTAAAAAGCGTTTCGTAATTGTCGGCTTCAGTTGAACCTCTTTCAAAACTGTCAATTGCTTGGTTGACGAACTCAGATACATTTGTGTAGCTTTTTTTTGAAAAATTTGAAAAATAAGCTAAAGGAAACACTGATTTAATCTTGCAAAAAAGGAAAGGAAGTTGTATAATAGAAAGAGGAAGGGGAGTATGGAAAATGAAGCAGACAACATTTACAGATATGGAGTA
>CAYZQU010000255.1:0-3204 GCA_964480645.1 uncultured Ruminococcus sp.
GTTCCCAATCAAACGACATTCCGAGCATTTTAAGCTGACTGCGGAAACGGTTGATGTTGCGCTCGGTAACGATTGCGGGGTGAATTTTGTTCTTTATCGCGTAATTCTCGGTCGGAAGCCCGAACGCGTCCCAGCCCATCGGAAACAGCACGTTATAGCCCTGCATACGGCGTTTTCTCGCGACAATATCCATCGCGGTGTACGGACGCGGGTGTCCTACATGAAGTCCGTCGCCCGACGGATACGGAAACTCCACCAGCGCGTAATACTTGGGCTTGGTGAAGTCGTTTTCCGCATGGAATGTGCGGTGTTCGTCCCAGTAGTTCTGCCATTTGCTCTCAATGGCGGCAAAATCGTATTTCATAATGTCAAGATTCCTTTCTTATTTAAAAGCAAATCCACCACCGAGCATACGAACTTCGCTTGTATGCTCTCGCCTCGCCGTGAACGCTCCGCTACACTGTGTGTCCGCGGCGGCGTGCCGAATTTGCCGTACAACCCCAAAGATTCATTTATATTATATCACAAAAACGCGGGTTTGTCAAGTCTCGAAATCAATATTAAAATTCCCTCGGATTAAACCGAGGGAATTTGTTTATGTATTTCTCCGGATTTTATTTGTCAAGCGTTGACGGCAGCCCCACCACATACTTGAGAATCTGAGTGGCGTCCTTGGCGTTAATTAGTCCATCGCCGTTGGTATCACCTTTCATATTGCTTTCCTTGATGATTCCCACTACGATTTTCAGCACCATTGTTGCGTCCTTGGCGTTTATCCTCATATCGTTGTTCAAATCGCCGAGCATTTTAGTTTCAGTGTCGGTAAGAACCACGTATTTTCCGCGTTTGGAGATTGCCAGTTCCGCCTTGCCGTTTTCATTGACTCTGTTACAGGAAACAAATTCCAGTTCTCCGTTTGTGTTATACAGGAAAAGATTGGCAAATCGGGGGATATTATCGTTGTAATTTGCCGTGGTTACTTCCAAAGACGCGCCGTTTCCGAGATTATTCGCGCCCAAGGTGAACGACGCGCTTGTGTCACCGCCAATTCTCTCGCGCAGAACATACGGAATAACGGCGGGAGTCAGCGCGAGATTCAGTTCTCCCATGCGCGACAGCTTATCCATCTGAATAACCCACGTATATGTTTCATTCAGCTTCACTCGTAAGATTAACCGCTTTTTGGCGGCGGATTCCACGATTTCCGCAGGTATGGATTTACAGCCCTCGGCGGTGATTTCCGCGCCCTCCTCGGCGGATTCCACCATCTCGACAAGCTCCTCATCGGTAGTAACACGCGCGGGAGTTTCCTCCTCGGGGAGAATCGCGTTTCCCACTCTCACGGTGAATTCGGCGGTACTCGCCGCGTAGATCTCATCGCCCACAAGCTCTGCTGTAAACGTGTAAAGCGCGTCTGTTTCGGGGAACTGCGCCGTATATTCGGTATCGGAAATCTTTGTTAACGAGAAGCCCTCAGCGCCCTCTCCGCTTGATTTCACGCGGATTTCACCGCTGTAATCATCGGGAACTCCCGAAACCTTTACTGAAACGCTCTCCCCTATTTCCGCATGAGACGGGCTTACGCTTACGGAAAATCCCACGGCACGCAGTTTGGATACACTCACCTCAACCACGCCGTAAGCCGTTTCCAGTGAGGAATCCGCAGGCGTAAACATCACCTGAAGCGCCACATCGCACGGTAAAACGGGCGGCTCGTCAATAAAGCTCCATGTGCCGTCAATCCGATGTCCGTCAAGCTCCGCGTAGCTCCCGTTTTTCGTGAGGGCGTCGACAGTTATCGGTTCGCCGTCATACTCCTTGGAAATTCGGCGGGTAACAAGAGTAGGAACGCTCTTTTCAGCCGATTCCACGGTGAATATCAGTTCATAATCCTCATAATTCCGCCGATTAATGATTGGCACACGGATTTCCGTACTGCCCTGAAGCTCGGAATTCAGCGCGAATCTCAGCTCGTTGAAAGCGATTTTTGGTTTGTTTGTAAGCTCAAAATCAGCGGGATCGTAAATTGATGTGCCAAACGAAGCCCCTGACGGCTTAAGCGCGGAAAGGTTGAACACAGTATTTTTTCCGCGATTGGCTTTTATGATGATTTCGCGGTCATCGGAGGGGGCTTTGGCGATATCGAACAGCACTATGCGTGTTCCTGTGTAATTTCCCCTGAACGTAAGCACGCATTTTGCCTTATCCGAAACGGTTGCATTGATATTGTTGGAATATGTTGCGGTGAAATCCACGCCCTCTATCAGCGGCTTTTCGCCGAATTTCACAGTTGCCTTTGGGCATTGCGCGTCGCCGTTATATACGCACGACGGCACATTAACGGAAACGCCCTCGGCTGTCGCAATATCCAAAGGCTTTATCGTGTAGTAGAGTTCCATCTCTCCCGAATACGCGCCCGCGCCGCTTACGAGAATTGTCTTTTCACCTGCGGACGTACAGTCCTCGGGAAATTCCACGGTAAAGTCTGCGCCCTCGACAAGCTCGGTATCTTCAATTTTCGCGGATATTATCGGCTTGTGTTCTTCGCCGTCATACATAATCTCAGTGTATTCAAGCGTGAAATTCTCGGAATTCAATTCCACAGATTCCGATTCTATTGGTTCGGATTCCACGGGTTCAGCCGCCGCAAAACCCGATGTAACGGCGATTGAAGTAGCCAAACAAGTTGATAAAATATGCTTATATGTAAATCTCATGTGAATCACCCTTTTTCAAACGGCAAGCGTCACGGAATTCCGTGACGCTAAACTTCGTGCCGTCCGCTTGTTATTGGTTTATTTGCGTTCCGGCGGGCAGTGCCTCATACCGCGCGAAGTCGGCGGTAAACTCACCCAGCCCCTGAGTAATCTGGCGGAGCGAAAGCGCGAAATCCTGCATTTCCGCTTCGGGAGCTTCGGCAATAAGCTCGGTCATACTGCCGCTCGGACTCCAAGCGTCGACCACGCTGTTCATACCGAGTACAGAGCCGCGCTTTTTGGAAAGCATACTCATCACATCGCCCTGCTTATCATCGGGCACAAGAATACTGAGGGACTGAATTGGCTCTAAGAGATACGGCTCGGCAATCTTCATACAGTCCTTAAACGCCATAGACGCGGCAGTCTTGAACGCAAGCTCCGAGCTGTCCACGGGATGATAGCTGCCGTCCAGCAGAGTCGCTTTCAGTCTTACCACAGGATAACC
>CAYZQU010000256.1:0-3202 GCA_964480645.1 uncultured Ruminococcus sp.
GTTCAATTACTTTCGACAAGTCCTCAAGTGAAACATAAACGTTTTCCGCCTTTTCCTTAAGTTCACCGATGTTCTTTTCGTTTTGAGCAATGGTGGTTTTGAGTTCGGCAAGGCGTTCGTAATCAATGTTAGAATCGCCCGCAAGCTCGCTTTCTTCCTGCTTTTGACGTTTAATTTCCGCCTTAAGCTTTTCGTATTCGGTTATGGATTCGTTTTCCAACGACGCGCACGCGCACGCCTCATCCAACAAGTCGATTGCCTTATCGGGCAAGAATCTGTCGTTGATATAACGCTCGGAAAGAACCGCACACATTTTCACGATTTCACCAGTAACGTGAACCTTATGATGTTCCTCATAATACTTTTTGATTCCATCCAACACAGTAATAGTTTCATCAATTGTCGGTTCATTTACGGTTACGGGCTGGAAACGGCGCTCCAACGCACTGTCTTTTTCTATATGCTTGCGGTATTCGGAGAATGTTGTCGCGCCGATTACCTGTAACTCCCCGCGTGAGAGAGCGGGCTTGAAAATGTTTGCGGCGTTCATTGAGCCGTCGGAATCGCCCCCCGTGCCAACGAGATTGTGTACCTCGTCCACGAAAAGCATTACGTTTCCTGCGTTTTTAACCTCGTCAATCAAGCTCTTTACACGGCTTTCAAACTGTCCGCGGAACTGTGTTCCCGCAACAAGAGCGGTCAAATCCAAAAGATATAACTCTTTTCCCTGAAGTCTGAACGGAACATCACCGCTCGCGAGTTTCAGCGCGATTCCCTCAGCAATCGCAGTTTTACCGACGCCCGGTTCTCCTATAAGACAAGGATTGTTCTTGGTGCGGCGGGAGAGAATCTGAAGAACTCTGTAAATTTCCTTATCACGTCCAATAATTGTATCAATCTTGCCCTCTTTGGCTTTGCGTGTCAGATTGGTGCAATAGGTTTCAAGGCACTTACGTTTTTTATCTGTTTTCTCGGATTTCTTCCGAGACTTCTTATCGGTAGAATCTTCTTCCTTTTTACCACTGTCAGAGGAACCACCAAACAGGTTTTTAAGAAAATTCGGCATTGTGCCCGCTCCGCCGCGTTCAAAAAGGCTATCCTCATCCTTTTCGGAATCTTCGTCGGTTAACTCCTCATCATCGGATTGATTTTCGAACTTTTCAGTATCCTCGGCATCACCCTCGCCGAACAATGAATCATACGCGCTGTCGAAATCCTCCTCAGAAATGCCCATCTGTTGCAAATACTCGCTGATTTGGGGCAAACCAAGCTCCTTCGCGCAATTAAGGCACAACCCCTCGCTTTTCTTGTCAGAGCCTGTCATTGTTGATACAAATATTACCGCAGGACGCGTTTTGCATCTTGAACACATCATCATAATATCTACCTATCCTTTCTTATGTATAGCTGATAAAAATCATTTCATATATATGCTTAAACAGGAATGTTTGGTCTATTGTAGAGCTGTTAAGCATTATCGCGCTGTCGTTGCTTATCACCACAAAGAATTTTGTAACTATACAAATGATAATCACCACAACCGCGCCCTCACACAATCCGGAAATCAATCCCAACACGGAATTTGCCTTGCCGATTAATGGGATTCTGTTAATTGATTTTGTTACATTAGCAATGATTCCCAGAATCACCTGAACCAATATGAAAATCAGGACGAATACAATTGTACGGATAAAAACTATACAATTCGGGGCTACAACATCGTCTATAATCGCATTGACAACGTTTTTTCCCGTATCCATCATTAGAAGCGACGCCGTACGAAGTCCCGAAATCGTAACGTTTTCCGTACTCCCCTTTGTTGAGAACGAGGGAATAAATTTTGCCACAACATCGGCAATACTGTTGAAATTCTTAAACAACTCCATCTGCGCGAGATTTACCGCCGCAAACTGTGCTGTTACCAACTTTCCAAGCCCATACTTTTCAATATCCGACTTGGAAAATTCCGCAGTTTTGGCGTTGAATTCGGTTAAATCCTCATTCGGATCAAGTCCGAGATTTTCCAAATCTTCGGCGGAAATGCCGGCTTGTGATAAATCCAGCTTAGATAAATCCAGCACAGCCATCGTTCCACCCTTATAATCCACTTGATATTCGCTTATTGGTATTCCCGAAATTGTAATCTTATCGGCGTCAATTTCACCCAATCCGCTTAATCGGAACTCGTCTAAGCCGGCAGCGTCAAACTGACTGTCTATTACCGCAGATATTTGTTCTTTAAGCGATTTCTCGATAAAATTTTTATATATGGAGTTGGCAATCGGAGCGGATAGTCCAATTCCGAGAGCGAACGCCACCACCATGGATATGAGATTAATAACTACATTCACGAATCCCTTTTTCCAACCCGCAAACGCCATACCTCCAATAACCGCGATCACAATTACATCATACACTATACTGAATTCCGAACCCATTTATAACTCCCTCCGAATTAAAGTTCCACACGCCATACTGTATTATATCCCAATAAATACGCATAATTGCCTATAATCTTAACATCGGAATATTCATCATCAAGCTCATACACGTGATTACCCTCCAGCGCGGAATTGTACGAACATAGTTTGTTTCCTTCAAGCACATACAGCACACCTCCACTAACGTCAAATGCTGTAACATTATTTATTGACGCTGACGCTGTCGGTTCAAGCTTGCTGTCGTAAACCACGGCGGTTTCGCCGTTTGACGCATGGTCACGGAAAATTACCATACGAATCCCGTCTGTTTCAGGTATTCCGGCTATCTCACGAGTAAAGGTGTTTTTCGCCTTAATCTCGCCTGTTTTCTCGTCCAGAAGAACCGCGCCGTTGGCGGTTATAGCGTATATTCCGTCATCACAGAACTCCAAAGAATATGTGATTCCATTCCCTATGGAAGTCTGCCATATCTCGCTTTCCGCGTTGTCAATATCAAACCTCACAATTGAGCTTGTAAGCTCACCGCCATGCTCTCCGACCACCGAAGCGTAGATGCTCTTATCCCCATTGCCAAAGCAAACGCACATTATCTTGTCTTCGGGTGACGCCCAACGGAAAATCTGTGTACCCTCTCCGTTGAATACGTAAAAGTAATTTTAATACCTCACACAGGTAGTCACCAACGCGCAGCATTCATCTTTGCCCAATTTGCCAAACACGATACTGTCATCGATATTGCCAGTGAAAATCTTCTGAGAGCG
>CAYZQU010000257.1:0-3197 GCA_964480645.1 uncultured Ruminococcus sp.
GTTATGTCATCGGCAATATTCGGCACGTTCCAGTCTGTTGGAAAGTCACATATTCCGCTTATACTGATGATTTGCTCCGTATTTATCAAACTGTTCTTAAATCCGATACTTATTTCAATCCCGCAGCTCAACATCGCGGGAGCGGCTCTGGCGAGCGTATGTGGGTACGTGTTTATGACTGTTACGGTAATTGTTGCACTCAAGAAACATCTTCCGTGTAAAATTCGAATTTTTTCCTCGGTTCGCGCCCCGTTGATTTGCGGTTTAATCTGTGGAATCGGAGCATTTATAACAAGAAATTTGTTGTATAACCAGCTTAATCTATTGCTTACAATCATCTTTTCAACAATTACGGGTGGATTTATTTATGTAATTTTACTAATTTTAAGTGGCAATTTTCGTACATTTGGCATAATTAAACAAAAAAATGTAAAAAAATTTCAAAAACCCCTTGCAAAATAAAAGAAAATAGGTTAATATAGTAAAGTAGACTGAATTTGAAAGGGGTTTAGATGTTGGACTTTGAATTCAAGAATCGGTATGACATTAGTGACCTCTTAAAAATTATAAGAGTCTTACGCTCGGAAAACGGCTGTCCGTGGGATAAGGTTCAAACGCATGAATCCATACGCACCGATCTTATCGAGGAGGCTTACGAGGTTTGCGAGGGAATTGACTGCAACAGTCCTGAAATGCTCCGAGAGGAGTTGGGAGATTTGCTGTTACAGGTGGCGTTCCACGCAGAAATCGAAACCGAGAATGGTAATTTTAATTTTGATGATGTTTGTAATGATATTTGCCAAAAACTGGTTTACAGGCATCCGCATGTCTTTGGAGATGTAAAAGCGGATACCGAAAGCGAGGTTCTCAAAAATTGGGACGCGCTGAAAAAAGCCGGCAAGCATCAGGAAACGTACAGCGAAACGCTTGAGAGCGTGCCCAAGACCTTCCCCGCCCTGCTTAGGGGCGAAAAGGTTTGCAAGCGCGCCATGAGAGCGGGGCTTCCGATAGACGGCATTCAGGACTGCATAGATGAGATTAAACACAGTCTTGACAGACTGAACACGGAAAACGCTGATGCCGATAATGCGCAGAATCAACAAGCACTGGGCAAGATCGCTTTAAGTTTGTGTAACTTGAACAGGATTTTGCATATAGATGGCGAGAAAGCGCTGACTTATTCAACAAATAGATTTATAGCGGCTTTCAAGGCTGCCGAGGAAGAAATCATTTCCAACGGCGGCTCTATGGACAAGCTGTCCGACGAGGAATTACGACGGATGGCAGATAAGGTTATTAGCGCTCTTTGACAAAGAACGAAGAACGCTATATATAAAGAAATTTTGGAGGTATTAACACAATGACTAAGGCAGAATTAGTAACAGCAATTTCGGAGAAGTCCGGCCTTACAAAGAAGGACAGCGAAAAGGCTCTTTCGGGCGTAATCGAGGCTATCAGCGAGTCTTTGGCTAACGGCGAATCCGTTCAGCTCGTAGGTTTCGGTACTTTTGAGGTTCGTGAGCGTAAGGCAAGAACCGGTATCAACCCCCGTACCAAGAAGAAGATTCAGATTGCGGCTACAACCGTTCCCGCATTCAAGGCCGGCAAGGCTCTTAAGGAGAAGGTTAGCAAGTAATAGCTTGCTTTGTTGCTAATGGCGGCAAATTAACTTGCCGTCCGCGAATTCGTGGACGGTAGGTTTTTTGCCGCTTTTTGCTGTTGTAAAGGAGTAAATAATGAGATTGGATAAGTATTTGAAGGTATCTCGTCTGATTAAGCGCAGAACAGTGGCTAATGAGGCTTGTGATGCCGAAAAGGTTATCGTGAATGGCAAGGCGGCGCGTGCCTCCTATGAGGTAAAAACAGGAGATATAATCGAAATACTGATTGGAAAGCCGCTTAAGGTGCGCGTTCTGGATGTTAAGGAGTTCACCAAAAAGGATGACGCCGCGGCACTTTATGAAGTCGTATAATCATAATTCTCTCCCCTGTTGAATACACTGTACAAGGGAGGGATATTTTATGCAGAAAACAAATGCCGCGATTCCACATAATCTGATTATG
The DNA here is from genome assembly GCA_964480645.1 of uncultured Ruminococcus sp. GTDB lineage: Bacteria > Bacillota > Clostridia > Oscillospirales > Ruminococcaceae > CAG-115. The sequence goes on from CAYZQU010000257.1 coordinate 2,065, forward strand.
GAGAACCGCAAAAATCTTCGATTATCCGGTGTCAAGGACATCGACAGCTTTACAGAAAACAGAATCGTGCTGTCCACTGTGATGGGAGAGCTTGTCATCAAAGGAGACGACCTGCACGTTATCACACTGGACGCCGAAACCGGCGACTTCTCTATGACCGGGTGTGTAAATTCGCTGTCATACAATCGTCACAGCGTTATGGACGGACCAATAAAGAAGCTGTTCAGATAAAGGAGGACAAAATGGGATTTTCAATTCCTGATTGCTTTATGATTGCGTTTGCGGTAGGGCTGCTGTTTGGATTGGTTTATGAGGCGTTGCGAATTATACGACTGATTCTCCGCTTCAAAGCAGCAACATTTGTGTGTGATATTGTTTTTTTCGCGCTTTCCGCGTGGGCGGTTTGTACGCTTTCCAAGTCGCTGGGAAACTACATTCGCGTATATACGATACTTGGATTTGGCGCAGGAGTGTTCACCTACATTGTAACACTTGGAAGACTTCTCAATCTCGCCGAGAGTGCCGCTTCGGTAGTATGGAGAAAGACAATCGGCAAATTTCTTCGTTTTATCGGAAGAAATCTCAAAAAAGCATTTGGTGGAATTGCACAAATCTCACGCACAAAATTATCCAAAACTGCCAAATATATTAATAGTAAGCGAAAAAACGTCTCCAAACACTTGCATTCAGGTAGGAAAATGATGTATAATAAATATATATCAGAAAATAATGGGGAGAATCATAATGTCATTAAAGCTAAAATCACAAGAAGCTCGTGAAGTAAAACACAACAAATATGGATTCGTCCGTCTTCTTGCCTGCGCGGCAATTTTGGTGACGGCGGTCTATGTTGTTGTGTCAATTATAAGCAGTAAAATTTCCATTCGCGATAATATGGAAAAATACGATGAGCTTGTTGCTCAGACAAACGCCGTAAAAGAAGATAACGAGCGGATTTCCGGGTATTTGGAAAACGATTCTAATCTTGATGAATACATCGAAAATATCGCCCGTGAAAGATTGGATTACGCAAATGCCGATGAGAGAATTTACTACATTATTCCTTCCGGGGAATAGTTCTGATTTTGACTTTATAAAGAGGATATAGCGAAGTTTGAAGATACAAAAAGACA
>CAYZQU010000258.1:0-3154 GCA_964480645.1 uncultured Ruminococcus sp.
AAATCCGGAAAGCCGCTGCGAAATTGGAGCGTAAGCGGAGATTTCGCGGCGAGGCTAGCGCAGATGAAATCCGCTTTGCGGATTTCATTTGTGCGGTTTTGGATTTGCAAATTAAAATAGGGGTGATTTTTTGATAAGTATTGATGTAACGGGCAGGACTCCGATTTACGAGCAGATATGCCGCGCGATATGCAGTGAGATAGCGCGTGGAGTGCTTAAGGAGAACGACAAAATTCCCGCGTCACGGGCGTTGGCACAGGAACTGGGACTGAATCCCAACACTGTTTCCAAGGCGTATATGATACTGGAGCGCGACGGGATAATTTACACTCTCGCGGGGCGCGGCAGCTTTGTTGCGGCGCAGAACGGCAAGGCTGTTTCCGCGCTTACGGAGGATTTTGAAGCGATAACGCGGGAGACTCTGAACGCGGGAGTTCCGGCGGAGATTTTAATCGAAACAATAAATCGGCTGAAAGGAGAAAAACAATGATAGAAATCAGCAACGCAAGTATGGTCTTTGCCAAGCGTGGAATAGGGAAATCCGCTCCGGGTGAGGGCTTCAAGGCTTTGGATAACATTTCGCTTACTATTCCCGATGGCTGTATTTACGGATTTTTAGGCTCTAACGGCGCGGGAAAATCCACGCTTTTGCGTATGATGTGCGGAGTGTACAGAACCGAGCAGGGGAGCGTCAGAATAGACGGCGAGGACGTGTTCGACAATCCCGATGCCAAGGCGAAAATATTTTTCGTAAATGATGAAACAGTGCAGTACTCGAGATTCACACTGGACGGTCTGGCTAAGTATTTCGCAAGCTATTATGACGCGTTCTCGTTCGAGATTTACAATCGGCTTGTAACTCAGTTGCAGTTGCCGAGAGCTAAGCGTATGAGCGAGTTCTCCAAAGGAATGAAGCGTCAGGCGGTGGTTATCATCGGGCTTTCCTGCAACACGAAATACCTGCTTCTGGACGAAGCGTTTGACGGTCTTGATCCCGCAATGCGGCGGTTCATCAAGCAAATCATCATCAACGAGCTTGTTGAGCGTCAGGCGACTATGGTGGTTTCCTCGCACAACATCACCGAGATAAACGAGCTGTGCGACCGCGCTATGCTTGTCCATCGCGGACAGATGATTTTCGCGGACGAGATCGACAATATCCGAAGCGGATTCGGCAAAATTCAGCTTGCGCGTAAAAGCGGCGCGGTAACGCCCGATGAACTGAAAAACGCGGGACTGGACGTAATGCAGTGTACGTCAACAGGCTCGGTTACACAGGCAGTGATTCGCGGAAATGAAGATGAAATCGCAAAGAAAACGGAAGCGTTCGGCTGTGAAATCAGCGAGTTTATTCCGCTTACACTTGAGGAAATATTTATCTACGAATTGGAGGCGAGAGGCTATGGAGCAGAAATCAACCAAAGCATATAAAATATCGTTTAAGAAGATTCACCGCGCCGCCGTGGCGGAGATGCGCGTTCACAAAAAGCTGTCTATAATAACATTGGTGCTGTTTGGCGTGGCAATGCTGCTGTTTATGTTCAACTCGGATGTTTACGAGGTGGAGAAAGGAATGGCAAGATTTAATCCGTCGGGGTGGGGAGTATTTTTCGCTTGCTGTGGAATCGCCGTAGGATACTTCACCGCGCTGAACGTGTTCCGTGATATGAACAATCAGCAATTATGCGATGTTTCAATGTCTCTTCCGATAAAGTCAAGCGAGCGATTCTTCTCGAAAATCCTCAGCCTGTTTTATATCCAGATTTTTCCGCTTATCGTGTCCACGCTTGGCGGAAACGGAATTGCGCTTCTTATAGGAACGGCAAATGTCGGCAAAATAAGCCCCGATACGAGCAAGTACGCGTTTATAATCTTGTTCGCGGCTTTGGCGGGGAGTATGTTCATAATGGCGATAGCGGTTCTGTGTGCGTGCTGCTGCGGAGCTATGGCGGAAAGCGCATACTTCTCGATTATACTGATGTTTATTCTGAACGCGCTGCCTATGCTGTTTATGAACAATATCGTGTCCCGCAGCGCGGGTTTTTCCAATTGGTTTTTAGACCAGACCTTCGACCTCGGATATTTCGGAATATTGTTCCTGCTTACAGATTTGGACGAGATGATTCCACATTGTATTGTAAGCGCGCTGATTTCGCTCGCGATAATGCTCCTTTCGGGATTCATCTATGTAAAGCGCGACGCGAGAAGCGTCGGAACGCCGATTGCAAGCAAGCTGTTTTTCGAGATAATAATGGCACTCGGCTGCGCGACGGTATTCGCGATGTTCGCAATGAGCAGCGCCGCGATGTGGGGCGTGTTGATTTCCCTCGTGGCGTATATCATTATCAACATCATAGTTTCTCGCGCGAAGATAAACGCGCTGTCGTTCCTCAAGTGGGGAGGGAAGTATGTTGTGACATTGGCGGCGTTTACGGTTCTGCTGGTGGTTACGATAAAGACGGGCGGATTCGGATATATTAACGCGCGCCCTGCCGCGGAATATCTTGATGGAGCGAATTTTGAGATTTCTTACGCCGATTACGACCGCCCAATTTCTTCCGTGTACGGTGGTTATACCTATTACACCAAAAAAATAGAAGCGTACAATCTCACCCCCGAACAGGCGGACGAGGTGATGTCCATCTGCAAGAAACACTTAGCCGCCGGACGCGCGAAAGTCAACCCGTTTGATGTCATATTCGATGATGAGGGGTATTATAATGTCCGAATCAACGCGAGAGGTGAGAAGTATTACGATTTCCGCCCCTCGCCGAGAAGTCAGTTCAGCGGGTATGATTATAGAGGGTATTGTCTGGACTTCGGTCAGCAGATTTACATTCCCGACGCGGAAGCAGAGGCAATGATAGACGAGCTTTCCGCTCTGGATTTCGTTCAGGTTTCGTGATACTAATAAAGCAATGCCTTATGAAGCTGCTCCCCGAAAAGGAGTGAGAAAGGGCGTAAAGGTCTAGCGCGCTATAACCAAAACCATTTTTCGGGGCGCGATATTCAGCGCGTTATAATCCAAATCACCTATCCGAGAAAACGGCAAATCGAGAAAGCGAGTGACGCATTGCGACGCTAAGCGTCGCTTTGTGTCACTCGGCTAGCAAAGACGAGCTTGCTCGTCTTTGCGTTTCTCGATTTGCAAATT
>CAYZQU010000259.1:0-3135 GCA_964480645.1 uncultured Ruminococcus sp.
TTTCCGTCCTCGTCCACGTCGATTTTGACCTCAAAATCCGCACAGAGCTTCTGGATAACCTTTCCGCCCTTGCCGATAACATCGCTGATTTTCTCCACAGGAACTTTGGTGGTAAGCATCTTGGGAGCGTACTTTCCAACCTCGGGACGCGGCGCGGGAATTGCCTTGAGCATAACTTCGTCAAGGATATAATCGCGTGCCTTGTGGGTTTTCTCAAACGCGCTCTTGATGATTTCGGGAGTAAGACCGTCAATCTTCAAGTCCATCTGAATCGCGGTGATTCCATCGTGAGTACCCGCAACCTTGAAATCCATATCGCCGAAGAAGTCCTCAACGCCCTGAATGTCTACCATTGTCATCCAGCGTTCACCCTCGGTGATAAGTCCGCAGGAGATACCCGCAACGGGCTTTTTAATCGGCACACCCGCATCCATAAGAGCAAGCGTAGAGCCGCACACAGAGCCTTGCGACGTAGAACCGTTGGAGGACAGGACCTCAGAAACAAGACGAATCGCGTAAGGGAATTCCTCAATGCTCGGGATTACGGGAACAAGCGCGCGTTCCGCGAGTGCGCCGTGACCTATCTCACGTCTGCCCGGACCGCGTGAAGCCTTGGTTTCCCCCACAGAATAGCTCGGGAAGTTGTAATGATGAATGTACCGTTTGGTCTCCTCTTCATCAAGACCTTCCAGCTTCTGAGCGTCCGAAACAGGACCGAGCGTACAAATCGTCATAACCTGAGTCTGACCGCGCGTGAAGATTCCCGAACCGTGAACTCTCGGCAACACTCCGACTTCTGCCGCAAGCGGACGCATCTGGTCGAGAGCGCGTCCGTCGACGCGTTTTCCATCGTCCAAAAGCCAACGGCGAACCACAAACTTCTGGAGCTTGTACATACACTCGTCAATCATCGCGATTTGTTCGGGGTACTGCTCGTCAAACTTCTCGTGAACCTCGGCGTAAACGGGCTGAAGACGCTCTTCGCGGATATTCTTGTCGTCCGTATCCATCGCGTAGCGAACCTTTTCAATCGCGAACTCCGAAATTGCCTCGTACATATCGTGGTCAACTTCGCAGGTCTCAAACGCGAACTTCTTCTTGCCGATTTGCGCCTGAATATCCTTGATAAACGGAATCAATGAATTTACAATTTCATTGTGACCCGCCATAATCGCGTTAAACATCACATCATCGGGAACTTCGTTTGCGCCCGCTTCAATCATAACGACTTTCTTTTCGGAGCTTGCCACGGTGAGGTTCAAATCGCTCTTGGCGCGCTGATCCGCGTTCGGCATAAGGACGATTTCGCCGTCAATCAATCCCACGGAAATTCCCCCAATCGGTCCATTCCACGGTACGTCCGAAATAGAAACCGCAATGGAAGCACCAATCATACCGAGAATCTCGGGTGAACAATCGGGGTCAACGGAAAGCACCGTCATTGTGATAGCCACGTCATTACGCATATCCTTTGGAAACAGCGGACGCATAGGACGGTCAACTACGCGGGAAGTCAGGATAGCTTTCTCGGAGGGCTTACCCTCGCGGCGGAGAAATCCGCCGGGAATCTTGCCCACGGCGTACAGCTTTTCCTCATAATCCACGGAAAGAGGGAAGAAATCCACTCCCTCACGCGGTTTCGCACTTGCGGTAACGTTGACCATCACCGTGGTTTCGCCGTAACGAACCCAGCAAGAGCCGTTAGCCAGTCCGCAAACCTTACCCGATTCAACGGTAAGCTCGCGCCCGGCGAACATAGTCTTAAACACTTTATAATTCTCAAACATTCTTAAATCCTTTCAATTAGACGAAAGAGGTCAGATGTAAGAGGCAAGAATCGGAATCTAACGTTCTCTTTCTTACATCTGACCCCTAACCTCTAGATCACTTTCTCAAGCCGAGTTTTGCAACGATTGCGCGATAACGCTCGATGTCCTTCTTCTGGAGGTAGTTCAACAGATTTCTTCTGCGACCTACCATCTTGAGCAGACCGCGTGTGGAATGGTGGTCTTTCTTGTGAACCTTGATGTGTTCGGTAAGGTCGTTGATTCTCTTGGTGAGAATAGCAATCTGAACCTCGGGAGAACCCGTGTCCTTGTCGTGCTTGCGGTTAGCCTCGATTACGGCTGTCTTTTCTTCTTTTCTTAACATAATAACACCTCATTAAATTATCCGCCGTCACAGTAAAGGGTTTTGGTGTTTCCCGATTTCCGGGCAAATGCCGCAGTCCGTGAGAGCGGTAGTCATACCGTGCGGAATTACACAGTAATATTATTATAACACATTTTTTTCAATTTGTAAAGGGGGTTTTTCAACTTTTTCCGATTTTTTGCTTGAAAAATGTCGATAAATATGGTATAATGTACTTGCCGGCTCTCCCGGAATCCATTGAAGGGAGGTGGGCTTATGGAGATGATACTCTCGTTATTAATTTCCGTCGAAGCGGGTTTGCTCGTAGAGCTGATTCGCAAGTGGCTTGACGGTAACAGCCGGTAAAAGCACAGCAAATACACAAAAGTCCCCCTGCAAGCTTGCCGGCTCAGGGGGACAAATTTGTGAGCAGATGGAATTGATACTCTCGTTTTCTCTGTCACATATATTATACCACATTCATTTCGATTTGTAAAGGGGTTTTGAAAAAAAAATATCGTAATTGCTCGAATTTTGTCGGAGCAGGTGTGATTGCGAATTACATAAGTGATAACATCGGCAAGTGGCTTGACAACGGTTCAGCCGGCAAACACAAAAAGCCCTAGCAAATACTCGACCCTCGCGCGAGAGACCGCTCGCACGGGGGTCATTCATATGTCGGAGCTCGAATTTCTTCGATATTTATATTATATCACACTCAATTCGATTTGTCAACACTTTTGGGCAAAAAAATTTTTCAGGATAAGCAAATTACCGGGGATTGACAAAAACGGAAAACCGTGATATAATTGTAGTTGATAATCAGAGCGTTTTCTGTAAGGAGTTAAAATGTTTGAACTGATAAAAACCGAAGACCGCGCGCGGCGGGGAATTTTCCACACTCCGCACGGAGATATACAAACGCCGTTTTTTATGAACGTGGCAACGGCGGCGGCTATAAAAGGCGCGGTAAGCACTATGGATTTAAAGGAGGTCGGCTGTCAG
>CAYZQU010000260.1:0-3132 GCA_964480645.1 uncultured Ruminococcus sp.
AATTCGCAAAAATCGGAGCGTATTTTGACACGAAATCCAAGGCGGCGGATACATATTCCGAAATCGATTACGCGCCTACTACAATTTCCGAGGTTGTGTACAAGACCCTAGAAAACGTTAAAATCAAGGGCGGATTTGCGTTTGTGACAGGCGATGCGGGAATAGGTAAAACAAAGGCACTCAGAAAATATGTCGCAGATAATCCACTGAACAGCGTAATGATTACCATTAATCCCTGCACAAAATCCACAAAATCAATACTTAAGATGTTGGCGATGGAAATGGGCTTGCCAATCTCTCAGAGCCGTGACGATTTATGGATGAGCATCGCCGCGAAGCTCCACGACGGAATGGTTATCGCGGTAGACGAGGCTCAGCTCCTCACCTACGGCGGCATAGAAACGCTACGGTCTTTCGCGGATTACTTTTCCGAGCGCGGTCAGACTTTGGGCGTGGCACTCATCGGGAATGACGGTATCCGTGAGAAAATCGAGGGACGCAGCCGTGAGCAATATCGGCAGGTCAACAACCGCGCGTGGCAGCGTCAGCAGCTCCGCACGATGGATGTCCAAAAGTCGGACATCGAAATGCTTATACCGATACTCAGTGACAAAGACAAAGAATTGACGCTGCTGCATAAAATCGCGCAGACCGCCGAGGGCGTGCGCGGTGCGGTACGGCTGTTCGGGAATGCCTACGATATGGGCGAGTACGATTTTAACGGTCTTGTCAAAATGGCAAAAATGATGCATTTAGACCTCAAGGGACTGGAAAAGGCGGTGCACGGAAAATGAAACACGGAAAGAAACCCACACGCAAGCAGAAAATGCTGATAAAATCCGCGCGGTTGAATTGCGAAAATTGGCTTGTCGTTAAAGATACCGCCGAGGAATTGGTAATACAAAACAGGCAGACCGACAAAACGCGTACAATACGAAAGGCACTGTACAAGTAAATATTTGGAGCGGATACCCGCTCCGCTCTAATGCGGCTATCTCGGATAACGGTTGCAAGCCCGTGTAAACGCAGAGCAGAGCACGAATTAAAATGCGAATAATTACGAAAGGAGAGGATTTTATGGGAAGATTCAAGCTGCACGATTTAGAGCGTGATACCGTGCTTGAGTTGGAGCTTACGGACGCACAATTCGGCGAGCTGAAAAGGTTCTTGAAAGAGCTTAAAACGCCGGAATCCACGGATCACAAGGTTATATTGGAAAAATATAACGCGATTTGCAAGAATCTACCGCCCGCGACACGGCTCACAGACAAGCGAAAACGCGCCATATCGCGAATGCTGAAGGAAGGCTATGACTTTGACGAGCTGTTCCGAAAAGCCGCGCAGAGCCGCTTCCTAGGCGGCGATAACGGGCGGAAATGGCACGCATCGCTTGACTGGCTGCTTATCCCGTCCAACGCGGTTAAGGTTATCGAGGGCAATTATTCTCCGATTGCCGCCGCGCCGTCCGCGCCGATAAGCGGAAATCCGTTTGATGAGTATGGATAATGTTGCAGATTTAATGAAGGCATATTTTCGCGAGATGTCCGAGCTGCCCCCGCAAAGTGGCGATTATATCAAGGACGGGCTGATTTTTTGCGGGAAATGCAACACTCCGAAACAAAAACGCATGGAATTTAACGGCGAGGAAATTGTCTGCCCTGCTTGGTGCGACTGTATGGAGCGCGAACATGCCGAGGAAAAGCGGCGGCGCGAAGAAGAAAAACGCATCGCCAGAATGGAAGAACTTCGACGCTTATCAATGATGGACAGCATTTCGGCAAAACACACGTTTTCGAGCGCGGATAAAAGCGGCGAAAACTCGCGGAGTTTCACTATCTGCGAACGGTACGCCGAAAAATTCCCGCAAATGCTGGTGGAAAATCGCGGACTGCTGCTGTTCGGCGCGGTCGGAACGGGAAAAACGTTCGCAGCGGCATGTATCGCGAACGCGCTGCTGGAACAAAGTCATTCGGTGGTGATGACGTCGCTTGTGACGCTGATGGACAATGCGGACGAAATAATCCGGCGAATAAATAAAATTGATTTGCTGATACTGGATGACCTCGGCGCGGAACGCTCCACCGATTATGGTTTTGAGCGAATTTACGCGGTTTGCGATGCGCGGTACAGGAGCGGAAAGCCCGCGATTTACACCTCAAATCTGCCGCTGGATACATTTAAGCACACGGATGATATTCGGTGTGCGAGAATTTACGACCGCGTTCTGGAGCGATGTTATCCTGTGGAATTTCGCGGGGTCAGCAGGCGAAAACGCGAGGCAAGGCGAGGATTTGAGGAAATGAACAAACTTTTGGGAGGTGAATCGGAATGACAAATGAAGATTGGAAATACGTAGAGGATAGGCTTTCCAACCCGTTTGGGAGCGTGAAGCTGCTTGTTGACGGATACAATGTGACATTAGTGTGTCAACCCGAAAAGCCGCTCCATTATGTAATTTCGGTGTTCATAGACGGAAAATTCCAAGCGGGATGGGTAATGGAGGACTGTGACATTCGCCGCAGATTTTGCAGTCGTCATACGAAATGTTATCTTGACCAAAAGGCAAGAAATCTCCTGAAGCGTGAGGAAAAGTCAGTTCGCGAAGAGGTTAAGAAACGAGCGACAACCGAATATTATATGCCCTTTTGGAACAGCTTCAGGTTGATGAAAAGCCATTTTATTAAGAACAACGTTTCGATTGAATTAGCGGAAAAGAGGGATTAGATGATACATACGATAAAATGTAATTACGATTATTTCAAAGCGTTAAAGGACGGCACAAAGACATTCGAGGTGCGGAAGAAAGACCGCCTTTATGAGGTGGGAGACTATCTCGCGGTCAACGAATTTGTTCCCGATGAGCAGATTGATATTTACAGTGTAATGCCGGATAATTTTCGCCGGACAAACGACGGCTGTTACACCGGTGACTGCCTTCTGTACAAGATAACGTATATTCTGGACAATCCGGAATTTTGCAAGGACGGAATGGTCGTTCTCGGACTTGCACGGTGTGAAATATAATACTGTTGGGGCGGATTACCGTCCCGCAACACGATGTTGCAAGGCGAACGCCCAAGCGCGACACGATGTCGCGCATTAAAGGCGTTCACGCAAAGACAAGCGTTGAGC
>CAYZQU010000261.1:0-3125 GCA_964480645.1 uncultured Ruminococcus sp.
GTCGAACCCGATGTAGAACGTTGCCTTGCCCGCGTTTATCATCTTGCGGATCTCGTCCTCGTTTGTAACCTGCGCGATAAGTCCGCGCGAGATAAGTTCGTCATAAAGTTCCATTTTTATATCCTCTTTTCTATTTTTAACTCCAATGTTACGCGCAATCGGAGTTAAACGTTTTCCCTGTTAAAGATATTACGTTCTCTGTTCATTATACTCCATAGTTATTGTCGCGGGAGTCATTCCCATTTTTTCGTAAAACGCAATTGCGCCCGCGTTTGCGGCGTTTACTCCGAACCGCACACAGTCGCAGTTCACCTTGCGTGCCATTTCCTGTATTTTTGTGAATAATTCCGTGCCCGCGCCTTTTCGCCGCGAATTTTCGGAAATCATAAAATGGTGTACATAGCATATTCTTCGCGGATTCTCATCGGGGGAATCCACATTAAACGCCTTAAAAACCGCGTAACCGTCAATTCCCTCGGAATTCTCGTGAACCAGCGTAATCCATTCATTGCTGTTCAGATAATCCGTTATCTCCTTACGGAAAAATTCATCGTCGGGAATACGGAATTTCTGCGGATTTATGCCGACGTGAAAGCTGTGCAGTTCCTTAAAGAGCGCGCAAAGCCGCTCCAAATCATTGGTGTTTGCAATTCTTATCATAAAGTCCTCCATAAATTTAATTTCGGAAAGACCTTACATAGCCGATGAGATTTTGAAATCTCACGGATATCACCCCTTTCAAGAGTTCTGCTTGCAAAAACGCCCTCTAAAGCCATAGCTTCAGAGGGCGTGATTAAACGCTGTACCACCTCAGTTTACAGAATTCCCATTTATGGTGATTCTGCCTTGAAAAGCTTTAACGGGCTTACCCGTGCGGACTATTAAGTCATAAGACCGTTCGCCACGCCGCTCAGGGAGGTAATTCGCGAAACGTTCCCTGCCGGCTCACACCAACCGCCGGTTCTCTGAAAGGGGATTCGTCACGCTACTAAGTTCCCGTCAACGTTTTTGATATTCATTATATAATATTATATCACACTTTTTTCTACTTGTCAAGGGGTAAAAACGGAATTCCGCCTTTTTCAATGCGGTCGAGGTTTTCGTGCTGCATATTCCTGATACAGTTAAACAACGGCTTGGACGCGTTTATCTCGCTCCGAACCTCGGGGAGCAGTTGGTTGTAACGCTCCGTGAAACCTAACTCTCGCAGCTCGTAAAGCAGCATAACGCGAAACATGGTGCTATCCGCGATTTTGTAACTGTTCAGGAAGTTTTCTGTCTGTTGGAAAGCACGTTCCAGACGCGTTTTGTCGCCGTTCAGACTCGCCGCGTAACAATCTATGCTTATCATCGCGAGAATTGCCAGATGTCCGCCGCTCTTGCAGAGCTTGGGATTCGCGGAGATTTTGGCAATCATATCGCTGCTGCGACTCCACAAATCCTCGGCAATTGCGAGATTCCCGATTTTCAGTGCGCTCATCACATACAGGTAGAAATACTCGGCTTGAAACAGAACGTTCGAGTTCGGCGGAATAGTCAGCGTGTTGAGGTATTTAATCGCCTCAGCGGGCTGTCCGATACGCATAAAAATCTCGGCGTATTCTAACGCGTACTGAATATTGAACGGCTTTCCGATAATACGTTTTTGCTCGTATGCGCGAAGATACTCGATACAAAATCCCTTTTCATCGAGAATCTTGTAGAGACTTGCATTCTTATAAACGACAATCAGCGTGCCGATAAGATACCACATGAACGTGAACAGCACTCCCACACACGCGCCGATCAGGATTCTTATCGGGCTGAACCGTGAGAATCCGTTGATCATTATAATCCACGCAATCATGGGAATTATGATATGCTGTGGTTTTGTGCCGCGTATTATTTCGCCGAACACCATCGCGTAATACCGCGCAAAAAAATTTCCATTCATTTTACAATTGCTCCGCGATTCCGAGAATCAGTTTTTCGGATTTCTCCCAGCCAAGGCACGGGTCGGTGATGGACTTTCCGTAAGTGCCCTCCTCAATCTTTTGACAGCCGTCCTCAATGTAGGATTCAATCATCAAGCCCTTTACAATTCCGCGAATCTCTGCGGAATGCCGCATAGAGTGCAGAATCTCATTGGAAATGCGAATCTGTTCGAGGAACTGTTTACCCGAATTGGAGTGGTTGGTATCCACGATAATTGCGGGGTTTTGCAAACCCTTTTCCATGTACAGGTCATAGCAGAGCTTCAGATCCTCGTAGTGGTAATTCGGAATCGTTTGGTTGTGCTTGTTCTGTGAGCCGCGCAGAATCGCGTGGCAGAGCGGATTTCCGTCCGAAACGACTTCCCAGCCGCGATAGATGAAGGTGTGCTTTGCCTGAGCCGCCTGAATGGAGTTGAACATAATCGAGAGCGTTCCCGAAGTCGGATTTTTCATACCCACAGGGCATTCCATTCCGGAAGCGACAAGGCGGTGCTGTTGGTCCTCAACGGAGCGCGCGCCGACCGCCACATAAGACAGCAAATCGGACAGATAGCGGTAGTTCTCGGGGTAGAGCATTTCGTCCGCGCAGGTAAGCCCAGTTTCGGCAATCGCACGTGTGTGGAGCTTGCGAACTTGAATCAGTCCCTCAAGCATATCCTCGCCCTTGGTGGGGTCGGGCTGGTGAATCAGTCCTTTGTAGCCTGTGCCGTTGGTGCGGGGTTTTCCGGTATAGATTCGCGGAATGATGAGGATTTTGTCCTTTACTTTTTCCTGAATCTTGGCGAGACGCGTGGTGTAGTCCATTACGGAGTCCTCGTTGTCCGCAGAGCAAGGTCCGATAATCAGCAAAAACTTATCCGATTTTCCCGAGAGAACATCGGCGATTTCCTTATCGCGGGCGGCTTTGACGGTTTTAATTTCCTCCGTTAGCGGGTACATTTCCTTGATTTCCTTCGGAATCGGCAGTTTTCTGTTAAACGTCATTGACATAATTTTGTTATCTCCTTGATTTGAAATGGCAAATCAGATGTATTTTTAGATTCGCCTGTTATTTCATTATAACATATCTCGCAAGATTTTTCAAGGGGGTAAACAAAAAAATTTATTGATTTTATGCGCTAAAGCGTGGGATCTTCTTCTATTTCGGTGGTA
>CAYZQU010000262.1:0-739 GCA_964480645.1 uncultured Ruminococcus sp.
GAACCGTTTGAAAAAAATTTTGGAGGAAATTTACAATGAAAAAGAAGATTTTGTCAGCTATAGTTGCTATTTCTGCGGTTACAGCTTTGGTTCCTGCAACAAGCGCATTTGCGGCTGATGTGTACACTGTTAATGTTCACTACGACAGAAGCGACATCACCGGTTGGGATGTTTGGAAGTGGGATGAAGATGATACCGGTTCTGCTGTTGAATTCAGTAACGGAGTTGCGACATGGACCACTACAGATACTGAAACATCGAAGTTTATCGTTCGTAAGAGCGATTGGACTGAAAGAGAGGACAGTGCAGAAAATCCGTTCGATGGTACAATGGGCGGAGATCGTTCGATCGACTTCAGCAAGGCTGTAGACGGTGTTGTTGATGTTTATGTTGCTGTTGGCAGCACGGAAAACACCTATAAGAGCATCAATAAACCCGCTCCCGACACTACCACCGGTAATGAGTCTTCCGGAACTACTACCGGTAATGAGTCTTCCGGTACTACCACCGGTAATGAGACTTCCGGAACTACTACCGGTAATGAGCCCAACTCCGATACCGGTGTTGAGGGTGTTGCTGCAGTTCTTGGCGTAGCTTTTGTTGCTGCAGGCGCAATGATCGTTGCAAAGAAGAGAAAGTAATTTTAATGCAATGATGTTTGGAATCTTTTTTCGATTCTAATGTACGAAATTGTACATAATTTATTTAACACGGGACGTTTGCCCCGTGTTTTTTATTT
>CAYZQU010000262.1:749-3047 GCA_964480645.1 uncultured Ruminococcus sp.
GAATTCCGCATATTTATTTAAAGGCAGAAAAAAGCACCGAACAAAGTCGGTGCTTTAAGGTTTAGCTGTTCGCAACTGTTGATTCCGAATCTGTTTTGTCTTTCAGCAAAACTAACTTAGCCAGACAATCGGCGCAAATGTTGCGATTGTTGAACTGCTTAAGTCCTGTCGCGTTAGAACAGAAGCAACAAGCCGGCGAGTACTTCTTGAGAATGATGTGGTCATCCTCGACGTAGATCTCCAAGCTATCCTTATCGTCGATATCCAAGTTTCTTCTAAGCTCAATCGGAATGACCACTCTGCCCAATTGATCCACTTTTCTGACAATACCGGTTGATTTCATAAAAAACACCTCCATATAAATTTCGACGAATAAGTTAATAATTCCTTATCCTTTTCTATATTATACCACAATATGTCAAATTTGTCAATGCTTTTTATTCTCGTTTTTTGGGGTTTGTGAGATTTATAATAAAAAAATACAAATGATTCCCTAAAATGGAATCTGTTTACAGGTGATAAAATGAAAATATTGTTATTGGTGATTCCTATAATTTCATTAATATTTACAATGGTGAATGGGAGGATTTCGGAGATGTCGTCCGAAATTCTTGACAAATCAGGTGAAGCAGTGGAACTGGTTATTTCGCTGTGTGGAATAATGTGTTTTTGGTGCGGAATAATGCGCGTTGCCGAGCGCGCGGGATTGATGGAAAAATTGGCGAAATTGCTTAAACCCATTGTAAATTTTTTGTTTAAATCGACGAAAACCAACACGAAAGCCGCCGCGCTTATCACTGCGAATCTCGCTGCGAATATCCTCGGACTTGGAAACGCTTCCACGCCCCTCGGAATTGCCGCGATGCGGGAACTGTCAAACGGGTCTGACAGCGCGTCTGACGATATGATATTACTTGCCGTGATGAACACCGCCAGTTTACAGATAATTCCAACCACGGCGGCGGCTCTCCGAGCCGCGAACGGTGTAACCAAGCCGTTGGATATACTCCCATGCGTTTGGATTATGTCCGTATATGCCGCCACTGTCGCGATAATCTCCGCAAAAGTGATGTCAAAATTTGCACGAAAGCGTGGGCAACGTGAATAATTTTACGGATTACATAATTCCGCTGTTGACAGTTGGAGTGTTGGTTTATGCCGCAATCAAGCGTGTGGACGTGTTTGATGCGTTTTGTGAGGGCGCTGCCGAGGGTATGAAAACCTGTGTGGATATTCTCCCCGCGCTGGTATTGTTGCTTGTTTGTATAGGAATGTTCCGCGCAAGCGGTGCGGTAGAGGCACTTACCGCATTTCTGAAGCCGATGTGTACCGCTGTCGGGTTTCCAAGCGAGGCAATGCCATTAGTGATTCTGCGACCGTTTTCGGGAAGCGGCGCAATGGCGGTCTATAACGAAATTGCCGTCTCGACCGGCGCAGACAGTTTCGCAGAGCGCGTTGCCGCTGTTCTGATAGGCTCGTCCGAAACCACGTTCTATACCATTGCCGTGTATTTCTCTGCAGTAAAGGTAAAAAAGACGCGTTATGCTGTTCCTGCGGCTCTGACAGCGGATTTAACAGCGTGGATTGTCTGTGGCGCGGTGGTTTTTGCGTTCTTTGGAGGATAATTATGTCAAATATGGGAAAAACAGGGAATACTGCGTTTGCGGCTCGTCTGGACGAGGTTTGCGGCAATCTCCGGGCTATACGCTCATGCTTCAACAATGTTACCGATTCTGCCGCGATAGACGCGTTGATTTATCGTGAAAACGCAATAATGTGCGAATTTGTCGCACTGCTCCATGAGGCGAAATCAAAGAAAATAAAAATTGAGATTTTCGAGCGAGAAAATAATTTCCGAAGATTCTGAATATATTTCGGAAATTCGCGTAAAATATGTTTGCGGCAGAAAGAACCGCAATAGTTTACAGGAGGAATTTGAAAATGTCCAATCAGAATAATCAAAATCAGCAGAATCAGCAGAATCAGCAGACCGAGAAGCAGAATGAACAGAGTCAGCAGAACAAGCGCTGAATCCCAGCCGGGGAGTTTTCCC
The DNA here is from genome assembly GCA_964480645.1 of uncultured Ruminococcus sp. Taxonomy (GTDB): domain Bacteria; phylum Bacillota; class Clostridia; order Oscillospirales; family Ruminococcaceae; genus CAG-115. Next base: position 2,803 of record CAYZQU010000262.1, read on the forward strand.
CGGCTTTACATATATCCCGCGATAAATTACTTAAACATCAGCGTGGAGAAATGGTTCAAAATTGTTCAAGCGAGAAAATAAAAAATTTCAAAAACCCCTTGACAAATGCGGAAAGATGTGGTATAATAATATAGTCAATTGAGATTTCTGTGAGGAATATTGATGAAGATAAAGGTCTTGGATGGCGACACACTTAAAGTGGAGAGCGGAAAAATTCTGGTTGAAGTAAACAATGAGAATTTCAC
>CAYZQU010000263.1:0-3023 GCA_964480645.1 uncultured Ruminococcus sp.
TTCGGTGATTTTGCCGAAAAAATGTTCCACGTGGAACATTTTGCATAAAAGTACTTTATTTTTCAGAAAAATCGTGTTATAATAATGTATAGGAGTTTAATAAAAGGGGGAAGTTATTTGGGAATCGTCATTGGAGTCGTCAACCAGAAAGGCGGCGTTGGAAAAACGACCACTGCTGTGAATATTGCCGCGTGCCTTGGCGCATTGGGTAAAAAGGTCCTGATTATCGACTTTGACCCGCAGGGTAATACCACAACCGGATTCGGAATCAAGAAAAAAACACTGGATATGACTACATACGAGGTCATTACAAGCAAATGTCGTCCGCAAGACGCGATTATCGAAACTCGCTACAAAAATATCAGCATTATGCCCGCAAGTTCAAAGCTTAGCGAGGCTGAACCGCAACTCACCAATATGGAGCAAAAACATTTGCAAATGCGTAAAACGGTGCTGCAAATCCGCGACAGCTATGACATCATAATTATAGACACGCTGCCGTCGCTCGGAATTCTGGCGGTGAACGCGCTTGTCGCTTGCGATACGATAATTATTCCGATGGTGTGCGAGCATTTTGCGCGCGAGGGTCTGGCACAGCTTATGTATACGATAAAAAGTGTAAAGCAGAAGTCCAACCGTTCGCTCACGATTATGGGAATTGTCTTTACAATGGTGGATAAACGGTTAACATCCGGTGCGGAAATCAAGAATGACATCAAGGGCGCGTTTGACAAAAAGTCCGTGTTTAAGACAGAAATTCCGCGAAATGTAAAGATTTCCGAAGCACAGAGCCATGGCGAACCGGTCTTGAATTATGATAAAAGCTCTAAGGGTTCAGAAGCGTATATGAAGCTATCAAAAGAAATTCTGGCGAGATGCCGCGAAATGGAGAAGTTAAATGGCACGAAAAACTGAAGGCAGCTTTAGCGACCTGTTTATGGATAACAGCATCTCCGATGAGGAAAGTGTGGCGACGTTGCGGCTATCGGATATTGAACCGAATAAAAACCAGCCACGAAAGAGCTTTGATAATGACGCGCTTAAACAGCTTGCGGATTCTATCGCGGAACATGGTGTGATTCAGCCGCTTATTGTTAGATCTCTTCCGGGCGGAAATTATGTGATTATCGCCGGGGAACGTCGTTGGAGAGCCGCAAAAATGGCGGGTTTATCCGAGATTCCCGTGGTTATACGCGATGACATCTCCGATGAGCAGGCGGCGCAGATTGCTATGATTGAGAATCTCCAGCGCGAAAATCTCAACCCGATTGAGGAAGCTCTTGGATATAAGGAAATAATCGACAAGTACGGATTGACACAGGATAAGCTTGCGAGAGCGCTTGGAAAAGCCCGTTCCTCAATTGCAAATTCTTTGGGCTTGCTTTCAATGCCGAACGGAGTTCAGGAGCTACTGCGTCAGGGATTGCTCTCGGCAGGACACTGTAAGGCACTTAAAAAGGTCAAAGACGATGCTCTGATGATTGAACTCGCGCATAAAGCCGCGAACGGCGAGCTTTCCGTGCGGCAAGTGGAGCAGATAGCCAAGCGCGAATCCGAGCATTCAAATGCGGAGGAAAAGTCCCGCGAAATCAAGCCGCGGCTGTCGTACTACACCGAGGTTGAGGCAAGTCTTACCGAACAACTCGGTTCTAAAGTTCGGATTTCCGAGGGAAAAAAGGGAAATGTTCTGCAAATCAGCTTTAAGGATAAGGACGAGTTGGAGAATATTCTGGCGCATTTCCAAGAGGATAATTGATATTATAGTTAAGATGAAGTGCTATAACCAAAAGCAAGGCTATTGGCGACTCGTGCAAATTCAAAACGCGCGTTTTGCGCATTATAATCAAAAGCAAGGCAATAATTACTCGTGCAAATCGGGAACACGAGTGAACCCGAAGCACGCGCAGCGTGTGAGGGTTCGCTCAGCGAGTGCGGACGCAAGTCCGCACGTTTCCCGATTTGCCATTTAGATAAGGAGAAAAAAATGATTGACATTAAGTTTTTGAGAGAGAATCCCGACGCGGTTAAAGAGAATATCAAGAAGAAGTTTCAGGACGATAAGCTCCCGTTGGTGGATGAGGTTATCGAGTTGGACGCGGAATACCGAAAGACCATTCAGCGCGCCGAAACTCTGAGAGCGGACAGAAATCGTATCTCCAAAGAAATCGGTGGATTTATGGCAAAGGGGATGAAGGACGAAGCGGAAAAGGCAAAGGCTCAGGTTGCTGCGTTCTCCAAAGAGCAGGCGGAGTTGGAGGAAAAAGAGGCTGAATACTCCGAGAAGATTACCAAGATTATGATGACGATTCCGAACATTATTGACCCGTCCGTGCCGATTGGAAAGAACGATACCGAAAACGTCGAGATTCAGCGTTACGGTGAGCCTGTTGTTCCGGATTTTGAAGTACCGTATCACGCGGACATTATGGAAAAGTTTAACGGAATCGACCTTGATTCCGCGCGTAAGGTTGCCGGAAACGGATTCTACTATTTGATGGGTGATATTGCGCGTCTTCATTCGGCGGTTATTTCTTACGCGCGTGACTTTATGATTGACCGCGGATTCACATATTGTGTGCCTCCTTTTATGATTCGCTCCAATGTTGTTACGGGAGTTATGAGTTTCGCGGAAATGGACGCGATGGTGTATAAAATCGAGGGCGAGGATTTATATCTTATCGGTACTTCCGAACATTCGATGATTGGCAAGTTCATAGATACTATTCTTGATGAAGATACACTCCCGAGAACTTTGACCAGCTACTCTCCGTGTTTCCGTAAGGAAAAAGGCGCACACGGAATCGAGGAGCGCGGCATTTACAGAATCCATCAGTTTGAAAAACAGGAGATGATCGTAGTCTGCAAGCCTGAGGATTCCGCGATGTGGTTCGACAAGCTGTGGCAGAACACCGTTGATTTGTTCCGTAGTATGGATATTCCCGTTCGGAAGATTGAATGCTGTTCGGGCGATTTGGCGGACTTGAAAGTCACGAGATATGACGTTGAGGCTTGGTCGACGCGTC
>CAYZQU010000264.1:0-219 GCA_964480645.1 uncultured Ruminococcus sp.
ATTGTGCGTTTGCTTTCCGAGAGGATGGCGCGTTTGGATAAATTCTCATTTACCTTTCCGACAGCGAAAACGCTCAATCTAAAATCACACCATATTGGAATCGGGATTCTTAAGGGGCAATGCCCCTTAAGCGGGGGTGTGGGGGCAGCGCCCCCACAAGGGGGTTGGGGGGGGGGGGGCCCCCCCCGCCCCCCCCCCGCCCCGGGGAAATAAAGGACT
>CAYZQU010000264.1:229-3019 GCA_964480645.1 uncultured Ruminococcus sp.
CCCCCAGACCCCCCTTCCAATACAGTATAATTCGGACTATTATGTTTTCGCTGTTGGATAGGTGAATGGGAGTTTACCCCAGTGTGCCATCCTCTTGGATAGCAAACACATAATTAAAAATTAACCCTCTCTGTTAAGGAGGGGGTTAATTTGTTGTTGTCCGAGAAGATGGCACGTTTGATACAATCCCGAACCACTATCCCGACAGCGAAAAGATTTCTACCCAAAATTACACCATATTGGAATCGGGATTCTTAAGGGGCTAGCCCCTTAAGCGGGGGTGTGGGGGCAGCGCCCCCACAAGGGGACTGGAGATTTTATTGTATTAATACTTATTGGGATCTAATTTTACCGTGTAGTTCACGGGCTTCATTGTTGCCTTAGATACCGCCTTTGGTGCGGGTGCGGATACGAATATGTCCTCGTCTTCATCGTCCGGCAGGGAGATTTTCGGCTTTGCAGCCGGTTTGGAAACGGGTTTGCTCGGCTCTGCTTTCGGGGCGGGTTTTGCTACAGGCTTCGGAGCTGGCGTAGGTTTGGGAGCGGGCTTCGGAGCGGGTTTTGACTCCGTTTTTATTGGAGTCTTCTCATCATCCGGAAGTGTGATGGTTTTGGTTGGAACGGAAACAGGCTTACTTGGAGCTGTCGCCGTAGGTTTTTGCACCGGCTTTGGAGCAGGCTTCGTTTCCACCTTTGCGGGAGCGGGCTTCGTCTCCACCTTTGCGGGAGCAGGTTTCGTCTCCACCTTTGCGGGAGCAGGTTTCGTCTCCGCCTTTGCGGGAGCGGGTTTCGTCTCCGCCTTTACGGGAGCAGGTTTCGTCTCCGCCTTTACGGGAGCGGGCTTTGCCGCAGGCTTCGGAGCGGGCTTCTCATCATCGGGCATTGTTATTGTCTTGGGTGGTTTTACGGATTCCGTCTTGGTGACGGGTTTCGGTGTTTCAACAGGCTTTGAAACAGCGCTCGGAGCTTTTGCCTTAACAACAGGTTTCGGCGCGCTGCCGTCCACCACAAACTTGTTCACCGTTTCCTTAAGCATTGCGGACTGCTCAGCCAGAGTTTCGGAGGAACTTGCGCACTCGCGTGAAGCATCGCTTACCTGAGTTACCGCCGTGGAAATTCCGTTCATACGTTCCAATACCGACTGAATGGACTCAGCCTGCTTTACGGAAGCGTCCGCGATTTCGTTTACCACGTTCGCGGATTCAACCGCCTTGCCAACAATCATCTCCAGCATTTCGGCGGTTTCGTTCGCGATAACTGTGCCGTTTTTAACCGCTTTAACGGAGGTCTCGATAAGCCCTGTTGTGGACTTGGCAGCTTCGGCAGTCTTGTTGGCAAGATTTCCGACCTCGCCCGCGACTACGGCAAAGCCCTTGCCAGCTTCGCCCGCGCGCGCCGCCTCGATAGAAGCGTTCAGCGAGAGAATGTTCGTCTGGAACGAAATATCCTGAATGGTCTTGATGATATTCGCGATTTCTGAGGAAGTGGAGTTTATCTCCTCCATTGCCGCCAGCATACGCTCCATCTTTTCGTTGCCTTCGTTTATCGACTTAACGGACATTTCGGTCATTTCGCGCGCCAGAGCCGCCTTTTCGGTGCTTTGGGTAATCTGATTATGAACATCGTTCAGCTTGTCATTCAAATCCTGAACGGTCTGTGACTGCTCGTCTGCGGCGCGGCTTAGCATTGCGGAGTTTTCGGACATCTGCGCGGAGCGTATACTTACCTCGCGTCCCGCGTTATCAATGCTGATAACGACTTCTTTCATTGAATTTACAATGCTTTCCAAAGCGTTTTTAACAGGCAGATAATCTCCGTTATACGTTGCCTGCGGCTTTACGCAGAGATTCTGAGCCGCAATTTCCTCGGCGGTATGCTGAATATCGCTGATGATACGCCGATTAAACTCGTTCATTGCGTTTACGGAGTCCGCCAGAACACCCAATTCATCCTCGCTGTGGAAGTTGAGAGGCTCACCGGAGAGATTTCCATGGCTCACTTTGAGAATTTTCGCCTGAATTCCCTCAAGCGGCGAGATTACGCGCCTTGAGAGGTAGATGTTCACCATTGCCCCGAGCACTCCCATAAGCACCAGCACGAGAATATTTGTGCCAAGTGAAACGGCGATGGTGCTATAAAAGTCCGACGACGGCACGGAGATGAGGACGGTGCCCGCACTTGTGCCCGCAGCAGCGATACAGCGTCCTTTAACGCCTTTGGGATTAAGGTCAATGGTTTTTCCCCCTTGGGATTGCACATACTCGGAATAATTCCCGCTGCTGCCGTTTGAGGACGCAGTGACGTTACCGCTCGAATCAATCAGATATGTATCCCACGGGATTTTTTTCATCGCGCCCGCTATATCTTCCGCGCTGCTTTCAACGACGGCAACGGCGCTGCTGAGATCCTCGCCGAGCGTTTTCTCGATGTTTCCGCGTGTGAACGAGAACAGAATAATAAATCCCGCGACAACGTTCGCGACCAAACACCCGAGCAAAACAAAGCTTATCAAGCGGAATTTCCCTTTCACGGAATGCTTTGCTTTTTGAATAAGATCTTGTTGTTTTTCCATAAAAATCTGACCTTCCTTATAAAACTATTTCTAAAAACCATACCATTTTCCTTTTATTCTCTCCCCGCGCCGGAAGAGAGGATAAAAATTGGATTTTTAGAGGTTGATATAACATATAGTAAACGACAATTTTATTTGTCGTTTACTATTTGCCGATACGCGCGGAGTGAGCGTTAGCGAACGTATGCGCGAGGCAAATTTGATCTTAATTATAGTGA
>CAYZQU010000265.1:0-2281 GCA_964480645.1 uncultured Ruminococcus sp.
TCGGGATTTCCTCCGGCGGTTTGTTCCAACAGTTTGTCAATCCCCATAGTGTTAGCCGCCAGTGCCAGAATGAGGTATGTAATCAGTGTGATTCCAAGCAACATTATTGCTTCACAACCGCCGTGTCCCAATCCCATAAGCACCGCGTTTTTCGTGGAATAGTGCTTTTTCATCAGCGTTTTGTACGCAACGAATCTGCCCGTTTCCTCGAAAATTCCCGCCGCCAACGCTCCGTAAATGCTGTAAGCGATTACATTTTCCTTTACAATCGGGAGCATTATGGTGTGGAGAATCTGCTCCAAAATCATCGCGAACACGATAAACGTTGCCGCGCCGATAAGCATACTCGGCAGCCACGAATCGCGGTTTTTCAGCTTGAACACGATTATCGCGATTACGGGAATCGCTATCGCCAACACTCCGCCGACCGCCAGAGCAGCGATTGTTTCCGTTGAGAACATAGCTCTACCACCTTCCGTACTTTCAGCTTAATAAATCGACCCGCTGTTGACAATCGGCTGAGCGTCCTTGTTTCCGCAGAGGACTACAAGCAGATTGCAGACCATTTGCGCCTTGCGTTCCTCGTCAAGCTCGCAGATTTCGCTGTCCGAGAGCTTTTTCAGAGCCATCTCGACCATTCCGACCGCGCCGTCGACGATTTTCTGGCGTGCCTCGATTATCGCGGTTGCCTGCTGTCTCTGGAGCATTGCGGCGGCGATTTCCTGAGCGTACGCGAGATGTGCGATTCTGGCTTCGATTATCTCCAGACCCGCGACTTCCACACGCTCTTGGAGAAGCTCCTTAAGCCGCTCGGAAACTTCCACAGACGAGCCGCGAAGCGTCTTTTCATCGGAATCGGTGCTGTCATACGGATAGCATCGCGCCACATCGCGCAAAGTGGTATCTGCCTGAATCGATAGGAAGCTGTTAAAATTCTGTACGTTGAACATCGCCTTGGAGGTGTTCACTACGCGCCATGTCACCACGATTCCAACCTCAATCGGGTTACCCGACAAATCGTTGATTTTCTGCTTTTCGTTATTGTGGGTCATCGTCTTGAGGGAGAGCTTTCCGCCGCCCGCTGCCGAGCAGAACGGATTGATAAAGAAAAAACCCTCACGCTTGAGTGTTCCGACGTACTTACCGAACAGTGTCAGCACCAACGCCTCATTAGGGCGCATGATTCTCAGTCCGACAAAAGGAAACCAACCGATTGCGATTAAAATAATCCCGATAATCACCGCAGGCGCGGGTTCGTCCTCGGTGGAATTCATACCGCCCCAGATAGTCAGCGCCAGTCCCCCGAGCAGAATAAAAATCGTTACGAACAGCATAGCCCAACCGTTTGCCGCGTGATACTCCCTTTCCTCATAGCTTATTGTCTTTTGACTGTTTTCTGTCATAATTACCAGCTCCTTATGTAATTAATTAGATATCAGTTTGATATCTTGATAATATTATAGCACGATGGTTTCCTTTTGTCAAGTATTTTTTATTAAATTTTACAAAAAATCCCCCGAGAGAATCGGGGGATCGGATTTTTCGATAAGACACTCACTTCTCAATCATCGAGTTTATCAGCTCTTTAAGCCGATTTACAGCGGAGACGGGATTGAGCTTTTCGGAGAGCTTCTTATCGCGCGAGGACAACTCGTACACTCCCTCGTCCAGATTGCGGGGGCTTACAACCACGCGAAGAGGCACTCCCAACAAGTCCGCGTCCGAGAACATCACACCCGCGCGGACATTGCGGTCGTCGTAAATAACCTCTATTCCCGCGTTCTGTAAATCCTCATAGAGCTTGTCCGCAGCAGACTTAACGCGCTCGTCATCGGGGCGAACCGCGCACAAATGAACCTGCCATGGTGCAATCGCCATAGGCCATATCGGTCCGTAATCATCGTGCGAAGCCTCGCAAACAGACGCTGCAAGCCGTCCCACGCCGATTCCGTAACAACCCATAATCGGGGTTTGCTCCGTGCCGTTTTCATCCAGATAGGTCATTCCCATTGACTTTGTATATTTTGTTCCAAGCTGGAAAATGTTTCCGACTTCGATTCCGCGCGAAATGGAAATCGTGTGTTCACCGCACTCGGGGCAGATTCCGCCCTCGATTGCTTTTGCGAAATCATGGAACTCCACAGCCGCACAGTCGCGCTCCATATCCAGACCCGTAATATGGAAATCGACCTTGTTCGCGCCGCAAATCAGGTTGTTCGCGGATTTCAGCGACTCATCGAACAGCACGGTATTTTCCCCGTTAATCTTAAGATTTACAGGA
>CAYZQU010000265.1:2291-3017 GCA_964480645.1 uncultured Ruminococcus sp.
CACGGGGCCTATAAAGCCCGCCTTCAAGCCGCAATCCTCGTCGATCACGGCGGGCTTGATGTCACAACCAAGGTAATTCGTGAGTTTGGTTTCGTTCACGTCTAAGTCACCTCGGATAAACAACACCACAAGACTGTCGTCGGGTACTTTGCGGTAAACCACCGCCTTGCAGGATTTCTCGGCGGACTTTTTCAGGAATCCGCAGACCTCCTCGATTGTGTGACAGTCGGGAGTATTCACTTCGGTAAGCGGTTCGGAGATATCATCGCGCACATTCTTGATTATCGACGGCGCGGCTTCCACGTTCGCGGTGTAACCGCAGTGCTTGCAAATCGCAATGGAATCCTCGCCGATTGGCGTGAGTAGCATAAACTCGTGAGAGACGCTTCCGCCCATCATTCCGCTGTCGGACTTCACGGAAATTACTCCGGGCGCGCCGCAGCGGCGGTAGATGTTTTCATAAGCCTTATGAGCGCGCTGATAGTACGTTTCCAAATCATCTTGAGAAGTGTGGAACGAATACGCGTCCTTCATCGTGAACTCGCGCACGCGGATAAGTCCGCCGCGCGGACGCGCTTCATCGCGGAATTTGGTCTGTATCTGGTAAATCATAAACGGGTACTTGGTATAAGAATTTGCATACTCGCGCACAAGCTGAACAGCGGCTTCCTCGTGAGTCATTCCAAGGACAAGCGGCTGTTTGTTGCGGTCGGTAAAACGAACAAA
>CAYZQU010000266.1:0-3015 GCA_964480645.1 uncultured Ruminococcus sp.
ACGCCCGTGTTTCCGTGACGACCCGCCATTTTATCACCCACGGAGATTTTACGCTTCTGTGCGACATAAACGCGCACCTTTTCGTTTACTCCCGGGGACAGATCCTCACAATTATCGCGGTCAAACACCATAACGTCCACCACGATTCCGCTCTCACCATGAGCCACTCTCAGCGAGTTATCGCGCACCTCGCGCGCTTTCTCGCCGAAGATAGCACGCAGCAGACGCTCCTCGGCGGTAAGCTCTGTTTCGCCCTTGGGAGAAACCTTTCCGACAAGAATATCGCCCGAATGAACCTCCGCGCCCACGCGGATAATTCCGCGCTCGTCAAGGTCTTTAAGCGCATCGTCCGACAGATTCGGAATATCGCGGGTAATTTCCTCCGGACCGAGCTTGGTATCACGGCACTCCAGCTCGTACTTTTCAATATGAATAGACGTATAAACGTCGTTATATACCAGCTTCTCATTGATGAGAACCGCGTCTTCGTAGTTGTAGCCCTCCCAGGTCATAAACCCGATGAGCGCGTTCTTTCCGAGGGCAACCTCGCCGTACTTTGTCGCGGGACCGTCGGCGATTACATCGCCCTTGTGGATTCTCTCGCCCTTATTGACGATCGGACGCTGATTTACACAGTTTCCGGGGTTGGAACGCTTGAACTTGATCAACTTGTACAAATGCTGATTGCCTTTATCATCGGTGATAACCACCTTATCCGCGTCCACCTCGGTGACAACGCCGTCCTCCTTGGCGCATACCACTACGCCCGAATCCACAGCCGCCTTGTATTCCATACCTGTACCGACAATCGGATTTTCGGTAGTCATCAAAGGCACTGCCTGACGCTGCATGTTCGCGCCCATCAGCGCACGGTTCGCGTCGTCGTTCTCAAGAAACGGGATCATCGCGGTTGCCACGGACACCACCATCTTCGGGGATACGTCCATAAAGTCAACCTTTTCGCGCTCGATTTCAAGAATCGAATCGCGGCAGCGCGCGTTTACACGCGGACGTGCGAAATGCCCCTCCTCATCAAGCGGCTCGTTTGCCTGAGCTACAACATAATTATCCTCGGCGTCGGCGGTCATATAGACAACCTCGTCCAGAACCTTTCCCGTAGCCTTGTCGACCTTGCGGTAAGGAGCTTCTATAAATCCATACACATTGACTCTAGCGAATGTTGCGAGGTAAGAAATCAATCCGATGTTCGGACCTTCAGGGGTCTCAATCGGGCACATACGCCCATAGTGTGAATAGTGAACGTCACGAACCTCGAATCCCGCGCGATCACGCGAAAGTCCGCCCGGTCCGAGAGACGAAAGACGACGCTTGTGAGTAAGCTCCGCAAGCGGATTGTTCTGATCCATAAACTGCGACAGCGGAGAGGAGCCGAAAAACTCCTTCATAGCCGAGATTACCTGACGCGCGTTGATAAGCGATGACGGCGTAACCTTTTCATTATCATTCGCCTGAAGTCCCATACGCTCATGAATCGTGCGCTCCATACGCGTAAATCCGATACGGAACTGATTCTGCAGCAGCTCTCCCACACAGCGAATACGGCGGTTGCCGAGGTGGTCAATATCGTCTTCGTTGCCGATTCCGTCATTCAGATTAATAAAATAGCTGATGGAAGCAAAAATATCGTCCAGCGTCAAGCACTTAGGAATAAGCTCGTCCGAGCGTTTTTCAATCAGCTCCGCGAGCTTCTCATCGTCGCCGTCCGCTTCCTCCAGAATCCCCGCCAGTACCGCGAAACGCACCTGCTCGTTGATTCCGAGGCTTTCCACGTCCAGATCGCCCGTATACAAGTGAATATCCACCATTCCGTTGCCGACAACGCGAATCGTACCCTCGCCGTCGTCCTTGTAAATATCCACGCTAGTAACGCCCGCGTTCTGAATCTCGAGAGCCTTTTCAGCGGTAATCATCTCGCCCTCGGTCAGGAGAACCTCGCCCGTAAACGGAGCGGAGATAATCTGCGCGGACTTATGCCCCGTAATTCGCGCCGAAATCGCGAGCTTCTTATTATATTTATACCGCCCGAAGCGCGACAAATCGTAACGCTTGGGGTCAAAGAACGTATTTCCGATGGTCTTAATTGCGGACTCAACCGTTGCCGGCTCACCGGGACGGAGCTTTTTATACACCTCAAGAAGGGCTTCTTCCTTATTTTTGGTGTTATCCTTTCCACCCTCGATAGTTACCGTAATAAGCGGGCTGTTGCCGAATCTGTTCACCAGCGACTTGTCGTCTGCCTGCGCCGCGAGAGCCGAGTCATCGCCGCCCGCGGAAGGCTCGATAGCGCGCAGGAATGTCGTACACGGAAACTTTCTGTTCTTATCAATACGCACATAGAAAATATCGGAGCTGTCCATTTCAAGCTCCAGCCACGCGCCGCGGTTGGGAATTACAGTCGCCTTATACAGTTTCTTTCCCGTCTTATCGTATTCCGACGCGAAATACACACCCGGCGAACGCACAAGCTGTGATACGACAACACGCTCCGAGCCGTTGATGACAAACGTTCCGCTGTCAGTCATAAGCGGCATATCGCCCATATAAATTTCATTGTCGATAAGCTCGCCGGTCTCGTTGTTAAGAAGCCTTGCGGTTACTTTAAGCGGAGCCGCGTAAGTCGCATCGCGCTCCTTGCATTCCTCTATCGAGTACTTTGTCTCATCGCTCAGACGATAGTCTATAAACGACAGCTCGAACTTTCCGTTCGTGTCCTCAATAGGCGAAACATCCTTAAATACCTCTTTGATTCCCTCGTTCAGAAACCACTCATACGAATCCTTCTGAATTCCGATGAGGTTCGGCATATCGATTACCTCACTGATTTTCGAGAAGCTCTGTCTGAGCGTCTTTCCCGACTGCACAGGCTTTGTGTTCACCATCGGCATAATCACTCCTTATTTTAATTAGCAAATCCAAAACCGTGCGGACTAACGTCCGCACTCGCTGAGTTTTACCTCACACCGCTGTGCGGCGTTCGGCAAAACTCGCGTTTTG
>CAYZQU010000267.1:0-3011 GCA_964480645.1 uncultured Ruminococcus sp.
GATTCGGGGATACAATTTCTCAAGCTGTGCAATGGGCTTGTTTGAGCGCATAATTGCGATGATTTTTCACGTTTGTATGTCTGTTTTTGTGTACAAGGCTGTTACACAAAAGGGAAGACTGTGGCTGTTCCCAACGGCGATTTTGCTTCACGCGCTGTTGGATTTTCCCGCCTTGCTGTATCAGATAAATGTGATTACAAGTATTCCCATTGTTTATGTCGTTATGACGGCGTTTACCGCGATTATCGTGATCGTTACGGTGATGATGTCGAAAAAGCTGAAGGATTGACAAGGATTAAAAAATTATTTTACAGAGGAATTTTCAGATGAAGTTTGTCAGGGCTTTAATAGCGGTGGTATTGGTATTCGCGGCAGGCATTGTCCTTACCGTTTTGTCAACAATAGACCTTATTCGGCTTTCAAAGCCAAAGTTGGATATTGCTGAAATCGGCGTAAACGATTTTTACGATAAACAATACGTCACGGGTGAGGTTTCAGAACTGCGGGGACAATTTGCGGTGGAGGAAATATCCAGTAAAAGCGGAAACACCCGCACCATTCACGGAACGAACTATTATTACGCGATGCCGGTTCCGTCTACGCTTGATGACGACAATACAAAGTACATAGCGGTTTTGATTTCGGACGACGATGACTATAAGACAGCAAAAAAGATGGCTAAAGAAGCCGATAAGTGGCATAGCGATAATATTCCGCTTTCAACCACGCTTAAAGGCGACGGTCAAATTGAGAAAATGAGCGATGACGCCTACAAGCTTATGGCAAAGTATATTAAGAAGATGGACGGCGAGGAGAGCGACATTATAAGATACGTCTTACATATCGGTAATACCGGCGGGGGGGTTAAAACGATTTTCATTGTCGGACTCGTACTCGATGTGATTGGCGGAGCGTTGCTGGCACTTTTAATCGTACGTAAACTGAACGGAAAAATACGTTGATCGGCGCGGCTTAAGGCAACACCGCACAAAGATTGTCGCCCGATTCGTTAAGCAAATTTTTCGTCAGATTGCACAAAATCGACGAATAAGGCTGACGCCTATGAGGAGATTTTGGGCAAAAATGACGGAAAATTTGTAAGTAAGCGGACGGCAAAGTGCGAAGCACGGTCTTTGTGCGGTGCTGCCTTAAAGATAGGAATGAGGTGATTAAATGAGCGACATGGAAAAAACCGACAAATCGAAAAAGCAAGTTCCGTTGCGGCTTTCCGCGTCGCTCTATGCGGAGATAGCGCGGTGGGCGGAGGACGATTTTCGCTCGGTAAACGGGCAGATCGAGTATCTTCTGACGGAGTGCGTTAAGCGCCGAAAAGGGAAGGGCGGTGAGCGCGATGACGAATAACATAATCAACGCGGCGGTGAATATGCTTCTCCCGCTGACGATGTTCGCTATGGGGCTGATAATCTGGAGAACTCGCCCCGAATACTGCTCCCTGTTCGCCTATCACACAACGTGGGCTGAAAAGAACGAGGAATCGTGGAAATTCGCGCAGGAGAATTTCGGTCGTCTCTGCACGATAACATACGCGATAATATCCGCGCTCACATTGATTGCGGGGCTGATTCCCGTGATAGCACGCCTTGATGAATCGTGGGGAACAATTATTACAGGGTTTGTTTCTTTCGTGGATCTGATTCCGATATTTGTAATAATCTTTGTTGTTGAGGGAAAACTTAAGAAGAATTTCGATAAAAACGGCAACAGAATGGGCGGTGACAATGATGAACATTAACATTTTGTACTTACCTGCCGAATTGATTCTGCCAATTGCGGTAATAATGGTAGGAGTGAGCGTTTGGAAAAATCCGCCGAAAATGGGCGAGCAATTCGGATTTCGCACAAAGCGTTCCCAAAAATCCACAGAGGTGTGGAATTATGCCCAAATCGCCTACGGAAAGGCGTCAACGGCGGTTTTCATACCGATTGAACTTCTCACATTAGCGGTGGGAGTAATGGCGATCGTGATGAATTTCGGCGATTTGCCCGCGTTTATTACGTTTATGGCAGTTGAACTTGTACAAGTCGTGGTTCTTATCATCATAACCTTTGCCGTGGATTTAAGTTTGAAGAAGCGTTTTGACGAGGACGGAAAGCCGAGGAATAATGGAATTTCTGATTGAAATAATTCTGGAAATCACAATAGAGGGAGTATTAGTCACAGCAACCGCAAGACGCGTTCCATTGCCGTTGAGAATCCTTGCGGGAGTATTGGCACTGGGCTTTTTTGGCGGTGTAATCTTTCTTTTGATTTATCTGGGAATAGTTACCGTGCAAAATCCCGAATTCCGAAACGGAAAATTTGTCGCGGCTTTGATGTTTATCGGCGCGGCGGCATTGTTTATCGGATTAGCGTATCGAATTGTGCAGTTTATCCAAAGACGATAATTCCATTTTTAACCAAGAATACATCGCAAAAATTCACCCATAATAATCTTACGGCGCGAGCCGATTACTACAAACCGCGTTTTTAAGAAAACGCTCGAATTGAAAGGAAGATTGATTATGGGAACCGAATATGCAAATAAGCACATTGGCTGTACAATCCACAACTGCGAGCATCACTGCTGCTGCGAGGATTATTGCTCTCTCGATAAAATTGAGGTAGGAACTCACGAGGCTAATCCTACCGTTTGTCAGTGTACCGACTGCCTTTCCTTCAAGGCTAAGCCCGGCGTCTGAATAGCGAAAAAACGGCTCTCCATCAAGGAGAGCCGTTCAGCTTGTATGTAATGTGGGGAAACCCCACGCCCCCCCAATGTGACGGTGAACCACCACGCCCCCCTTGTGTGGTGGAAACCCTTCGGGGGCGGTTCAATTAATTGGAGATGGTAAATTATTGATTATTATGTGTTTGCTATCCCGGAAGATGGCACGTAGAATATGACCAAAATGCACCTATACGACAGTGAAAACGTAAAAATCCGAATCACAAGATATTGGAATCGGGTTTCTTAAGGGGCTAGCCCCTTAAGCGGGGGTTTGGGGGCAGC
>CAYZQU010000268.1:0-3002 GCA_964480645.1 uncultured Ruminococcus sp.
AAGGCTGATACCTCGAGCCTCATACATTTCGCCGACGGTTTCGAACCCATAGACATATTTCGCGTAGAAATCGGACGATTCCCATTCTTTGTCACATTGGGTTTTGATTTCGGTCAATTCCTCGTCGGTAAGCGAAATTCCGTACTTTTCACACAGACGCTGTACGCCGATATGCCCGCGAACGCTTTTCAGTGTGTTTTCCTTGATCCATTCGGTTACGTTCTTGCCGTCGATAGTAGAACTCCAGAAATCCGTTTCGGAATTGGAGCTTGTCGAATCCGCAGAATCCGTTGAATTCGCGGAATTTTCCTCGCTGACCTTTGACTGCGCCGTATTTGTGGAATTCGTAAGATAGTTGATGTAAACCCCGTTGCGTATTTCGATACCGTCTATGGTCATCAGGGTTCCGTTATCCTTGCATGCCGTAAACGTACACGCGATAACCGCCGCCGAAAATGCCGCAACAAGCTTCTTGAAATTTGTATTCATTTTAAGTCCTCCTGAAATTTACTTAATATGGAAATCAACCGTTTCCGTGTGTATTAACAACGCCGTTCGCGTAACTGCTCGGCGGAAAATCCACAGACAGCAGCGTTATTTTGCCGTCGACGCGCGTAACGTTATAAATCATTGACTTGTCCGCCGTGGATTCCAGATCCAGCTCCTCGGCAAGCATTGAAAGCGATGGGGAAATGTACTCCACAGTCAGCTTGTATACGCCGTTTTCTTCTGTCATATTGGCGATTTTCGGCGCGTAATTGAGGTATCTGAGGTCGCGCGTACAGCTATAAATGTGATTGTCCGAGGAATATCTGAACTGCAGGTCGCCGTAATTAATCGTGCGGTGTTCCAGCGTCGCTTCGCTTCCGAAAATCTCCTTGCACGACTTTTCAATATCATATTCCGGAATCTGATACTCGCCATCGTTGGTGATTTTGTAGTCCGAAATGTCATTATTGATAAGGATGCTCCAAACCGAACAACGGATTTTCACCGAATCGGGAAGGTCGTTCGGCTGCTCAAACGCGGGTATGTCGTTTGCCACAACAGGCAGCAGAAACCGCGCGAACTCGTTTTTCAGCGAGGTGTTGTCCACGATATTGCGCACCACTCCCGAAATAAACGAAACGCACGAAATCACGCCGATCACCGCCATTATTACGGTGAAAATCGCGAAACCGAAAAAGAACCGGTGTTTTTTCGGCGGCTCGGCGGTTTTAATGTCGTCGTCCGGCATATCGCCAAGCTCTGTGATGTCGTTTTCAATGTCGCTGTCGACGTCCTCAATATTTCCGAACAGCTCGCTTAACACCTCATCGTTATGCTGTCCTGCTGATTTTTTCTTCTTTGACATTTATTATCCCCTTATCTGCCCATTCCCATTTATCAGATATTTATACGTGGTAATTTCTTCCAAGCCCATCGGTCCGCGCGCGTGGAGCTTCTGTGTGGAAATTCCGATTTCCGCGCCCAATCCGAACTCGAACCCGTCTGTAAACCGCGTGGAAGCGTTCACATAGACTGCCGCCGCGTCCACCTCGCGCTGAAATTTCGCGGCGTTCTCATCGGAATTAGTCACAATGCACTCACTGTGCATTGTTCCGTATTTATTGATATGTGAAATCGCCTCGTCAACGGAGCTTACGATCTTTGACGATAGCCGCAAATCGAGGTATTCCGTACCGTAATCCGCGTCCTCGGCAAGACGTTCCACGTCGATCAACTCGGAAGTGCGCTTATCGCCGACAATCGCGACTTTTCCGCGCCAGCACTCGTTCAGCTTGGCAAAGAACTCCTCCGCGATTTTCTCGTGAATCAGAATGCTCTCAATCGCGTTGCAAACGGACGGACGCTGAGTTTTCGCGTTGTTGACTATGTTTACAGCCATATCCAAATCCGCGCTTTCGTCCACGAAAACGTGGCAGTTTCCCTCGCCCGTCTGAATCACGGGAACGGTCGCGTTCTCCATCACGGTATGAATCAAACGCCCGCTCCCGCGCGGAATCAGCAGGTCGATGTAACGGTTCAGACGCATCATCTCGTTGGCGGTCTCGTGGCTCGTATCCTCGACAAGCTGAATGCAGTCCTCGGGAAAGCCGAAATCCGCGATTGTCTTTCTCATCAGATTCACAAGGAACTTGTTGGAATTAATCGCGTCCGAGCCACCACGCAGAATCACCGCGCTGCCCGACTTGAAACACAATGCCGCCGCGTCGACGGTGACATTCGGACGGCTCTCGAAAATGATTCCTATTACGCCCATCGGAACGCGGATTTTTCTGACGTTCAAACCGTTCGGAAGCGTCTTCTCACCGAGGATTGTCCCAATCGGGTCGGGCAGTGACATAACCTGTCCGACGCCCTCCGCCATACCCGCGATTCGTGCTTCGGTAAGCGTCAGGCGGTCTATCATCGCCTCGCTCATACCGTTTTTGCGCGCGTTTTGAATATCAACCTCATTCGCGGAGATTATCTCCCTCATGTTCTGATTGATTCGCCGCGCAAGCTCGGACAAAGCCGAGTTCTTCGCGTCTGTCGAGCCGCCCGCAATTATCGGCGCGGCGGATTTGGCATTTTTTCCAAGATTTTCTATATATTCTTTACTCATCACAATCTCCCCTTTCCGATTCTTGTAAAACCTTTTGAACCACGTCCGCGAATTCCGACTCACGAATGTCCTCCAGAAACCGACGAGCCACTCCGGAAAGCTCCCCGAACTTGAGGAAGCTGTATATAATCTCCTCGCGATATTGCTTATCCTTATTATTTTGAAAAGCGGAAATCAGCGTGTTTTCGTCTCCCGGCTGCTGCCACATAAAACGCCATGTTGGACTGATATTGTAACCCGCCGACAGCTCGGAGTAGAAATCCTCGCACCAGCTCAGGAAATCTGCGCCGCCCTTGTGCCACATCGGAGCTTGCTCGCCGTCATAGTCCAAGTAAACCACCCGTCCGCGATTAGGTCCGGTCACGACAAGATACGCATCATAGGTCAAGTCCAT
>CAYZQU010000269.1:0-2999 GCA_964480645.1 uncultured Ruminococcus sp.
TTCTCCACGTAAAAGTAAGGAATGTATTCTCGCGAAAATCCCCGTTACAAACCCGTGGGAAGTGTTTGCGCGGTTGCCGTTCGGCGGGTGGAACGAATGTCCGCTGCCCGAGGAAATACTGTGGATTGCCAAATATTGGTGTGAAAAGTACGGAGCGATTCCGGCGGTTATGGATTGCGATATTCTGGAGTTCGCGGCGAGTCCCGTCAAGGATAAAACCGCCGCGATGGATTTGGCTCTGGAGCAGTTCGCGTTTTGTTCGGATATTGTGTTTCAGGGCGTGGAAACAATCGGCAGGCTAGCAGGCGGACTTATGCAGTCTTCAACGTGGTACTTCTGGTGGGACTGAATCAAATAGGAGAAATCGGACGGTATGAAAATAGTCATTGTTAACGGAAGTCTGCGCAAAAACGGCGCAACCGCGTATTTGCTCCATAGAATTGAAAAAACACTTTCGGAACAGGGAGCAGAGGTTGTGTATTATAATCTTGTCGAACAGGAAATCGCGCTGTGTAAAGGCTGTTGCGTGTGTTACCGTAATGGCGGGTGCGTTATCGAAGACGATGCAGAGAGAATATCCAAAGAGCTTGAATCTGCTGACGGAATTGTACTCGGGTCGTCAACGATTGCAAGCAACGTTTCGGCGGTGATGAAAATGTTTATCGATAGAGGACATTTTGTAATAGAGCAGCTTTTGTATGGGAAATACGCTCTGTGCGTTACGACATACGAGAATTACGGCGGCAAAACATCGCTTAAAGTCTTGACGGATCTTGTAAAGTTATCGGGAGCGGCGGTTTGTGGTTCAATCGCGGCTAAAATTCCGTTTAACGCGAAATGTGCCGATATTCCGATATTAAATATCAAAGTGGACAAATACGCGAAAAGGCTGTATTCAAGTATTGAACACACCAAACTTTATCCGTTTCAAAGAATCATACATACGATTGCCATAGATGTCGGAATCAAGCCGTTTATACGGCGTAAGGGCGACGCTTACAATGCCGTTTGTCAGCGGTGGAAAAAATTGGGTGTATTGAAATGAATGTTGAATTTCCCGAAAAATACGAGGATAGTGAACTGAAATACGCTGTAATTCTTGCGAAATACAATGGAAAATACTTGTTTGTAAAGCACAAGGAGCGCGAAACGTTGGAAATTCCGGGCGGACATCGCGAAAAGGGTGAAAATATCGCTCAAACCGCCGCCCGTGAATTGTATGAGGAAACGGGCGCGGTAAAATATTCGCTGAGACAGATTTGCCCATATAAGTTTAGCAACCTTGGAATGTTGTTCTACGCGGAAATCACCGAGCTTGGAGAGCTTCCGCCCTCCGAGATTGAAAAGGTCTTTTTGCTTGACGAGCCTCCTAAGGAGCTTTCCGAGTGGACGTATCCCGCGATTCAGCCGTATTTGCTCGAAAAAGTCGAAAGTGAGATAAAAAACATGGATTTGAAAAAGTACTTCAAAAAGGGCGAGTTAATCCCCGCAATTGTTCAGGACTTTGAGAATGGCGAGGTGCTGATGCTTGCGTATATGAATGAGGAGAGCCTCGCTAAGACGTTGGAAACGGGCTACACATGGTTTTGGAGTCGTTCGCGGCAAGAGCTGTGGAACAAAGGCGCGACCTCAGGACATTTCCAGAAAGTGGTGGAGATTTACGGCGACTGCGACGACGACACACTTCTTATCAAGGTGGAGCAGACGGGCGCGGCGTGCCATACAGGTAACAGGACTTGCTTCTTTAATCGGATAAAATGACTTGACAAAACGGGGAGATTTTGGTATAATATGAATGAACGGTTAAAATTGTTATATGGAACGGGCAATCCCGCGAAATTGCAGGGAATGCGCGAGACTTTAAGTCCGCTTGATTTGGAGATTGTCGGGCTTTCCGATATGGACAAAGCTCTGCCCGAAGTCCCCGAGAACGGCAAAAACCCGCTTGAGAATGCTTGTGGGAAGGCTATGGCTTACTATCAATTTTATGGCGTTCCCGTATTTTCGTGCGATAGCGGTTTGTATTTTGAGAATGTTCCCGATGATGAATTTCAGCCTGGAATCAACGTTCGGAATATTGGTGGGAAACGGTTGTCCGATTCCGAAATGATTCTGTATTACGGGTTAAAAGCAAGGCAATATGGCGGAAAGCTGGTTGCACGTTATAAAAACGCGATTTGTCTTGTTTTGTCGGAAAACGAAATCTTTAAGAGTATGGACGAGAGCCTTTGGGGAGAGCCGTTCTACATAGTCGGAAAGCCGCACGAAAAGCGGGTGGAGGGATTTCCGTTGGATAGCCTTTCGGTTGATATCGCAAGCGGGGAATACTACTTTGATTTGCCCCAAAATGTTGAATCAAATATGAATGAGGGCTTTCGGGCCTTTTTTGAAAATGTATTAAAGGAGAAGTTGTTATGAGTGAAGCGTTTAAGGAAATGTATGACGTAATTGTCAATCGCCGCGATAATCCGCAGGAGGGAAGTTACACCTGTTACCTGTTTGATAAGGGTCTGGATAAAATCCTCAAGAAGTGCGGCGAGGAATGCACAGAGATGGTGATCGCTGCGAAAAATCACGATAATGACGAGCTTGCCAACGAGATAAACGATTTGTTGTATCATGTCGCGGTTCTGATGGTGGAGAACGGGCTTTCCGTTGAGGAAGTCGATGATATTATGCGTGAGCGCAGTAAGAAAATCGGCAACCTCAAGCAGTTCCATGTAAGCGACCACAATACATAATTGGAGGATATTTATGTCATGGATAAAATGTAAATGCGGCGAGATATTGCACGATAACACCGATAACATCAGCTATAAAGGATATTTGATTTCTGATAAGCAGTTCTTTCCGCTGCTCGACCTCGCGGACGAGATGATAGAAGCGACAGCGGACAGCAGAGAAGAGCTTTCTATGAGATTTCGGGAAAATATCGGTGAATATATCCGCTTTCTTGATGTTTTTCAGTGCTATAACTGCGGACGGATACTTATTGAGGG
>CAYZQU010000270.1:0-2997 GCA_964480645.1 uncultured Ruminococcus sp.
AAAAATCCGAAAAGCTCTCTTGACAAAGTATCTAAAATATGCTATAATAAGCATACTAAAGGCATCCGCAAAAAAGTCGTTCGGGGATTGCAGTCCTCGTCTGACCGCTAGCACGTGTGTGATTAGACATACGTGCTAGTTCGGGTGTTTTTGTTTTACCCGTATATATTATACCACACTTTTCCACCATTGTCAATGGCTTTTTGAAATTTTTTCAAATTTTTTTGGAATTTGGCGTTTCTGTGATATATGTAGCACAATCCGCGGTTGCGGATTTTTTTATTTCAGGTCTGAAAAAGAAAAATTGTGCTACATATATCCGCACTGAGAAGTGGATATATGTGGCACACACAACAGAACAAAAGCTTAGCTGTTATCACACACAATGAACATAAACGATTTTCGCGGCTGAAAAGGAAAATTCCCGAACCCTCAGGGTAGGGGATTCGGGAAATAAGGTATTATGCGGAATCGCGAGTTCGATTACCTAGGATATCTTTTCAAAGTCAGATGTTATCATCTCGTCGTACGCTGTTTGAAAGTCCTTTCGTACTCCCACCGCAACCTCTGAAAAAGAAATTTCGTTGTCTGTTACAGCAGCATTAGAAAATCGAAGAAACAATGCGGCGTTGCTAACGGTTTCAATCTTTTTATAATTGTGGGAAAAATCCGCGTCATAGAAAAAGTACACATATTTATGCTCGGTTATGTTTCCAAACGCGCCCTTTTCCTTTGCTGTTCCCACATAAGACGAATTAAATTTAACATTCTCAATACTTGTGATTTTTGCGTTTGACGAACTAACAGAAATTGGGTTATATCCGGTTAATTTTGATATTGCCCATTTTCCGGCAGAACCCTTGTCATTAAGAATGTTTTGAATTTGCTCATCCAGATTTTCCTGAGAAGTTTCATTTAGTTTTACCAAACTCTCTGTATTCAAATCCGATGGTGAAAGAATATATGTGCTGTCCGCCTGAACCGTAAACTCACGCGAGGTTTCATCAATTATGTATTGCTTTTTCAGTTTTTCAACCGCCTTATCCGGAATTTTAACGGTTACCTTATCGCCGTTTTTGTAACGCTTATCACTTTCCGCGCCGACAATTTCAAACGAATTTGAGTTTAATTCGTTACCATTGTAAGATACCTTGACAGTGCACTCGGGTGATGTTCCGTTTACCTCAAGCGTGACATTCGCGAAAACATCAAGCTTCTCTTTTTCTTTCAAACCCTCAACGACAACATCAAACTCCGCGTTTGATACGCTTACCTTCGCGTTGTTCATAATGTCACTGTCGTAATTAATTTTTACCTTGATTTTATCGCCGTTCTTCAGTGTGTTGTTATTGGCGATTTCTTGGGGCTTAAAGCTGTCTACAACACTTGCGACAGTCATTATGTTCATTTCCCCAAGCAGCGATGCGATTTTATTTTGGTCAATATCCACTCGCGCGCTGCCTTCACCATTGTAGCCACTGAAGCTCACCTGCGTGTTTGCCTTTAGGTCGATGTTGGTTTTCTTTGAACACCCTGTAAGTGCCACCAATGACAAAATCATCACCGCCAATAGTACTAATGAAATAACCTTCTTCATAAAAAACTCCTTTTCTTGCAAATGCACAATGTGTGAATTGTAATTTTGCATTTTTGTGTTTTACAATTATATTTTATCACTTTAATGTCGTGATGTCAATAGAAAATACTGCATTTTTGGGGGTTTGGAAAATCCTACAAAAAACATATTTGTTTAGTGGCGAATTTTGTAAAAACAGTACAATTTTTATCATTAATATTATACTTTTATTTCCATAAGTGGGCATTAACGGATATTGTGTCACTGGTTACACCGGAATATGCGTGTCACCAGTGACACGCGAAATTTTCAAGTCTGAAAAAGGAAATGTGTCACGGGTGACACAATAAAAGCGGGGCTATTGCTCCACTTTTATTGTGTTATATGTATCAAAGTTTGTGGTGGGTTTGATTCGGTGGATTGGAGCGAGAATTCGCGGCGTTCTGTTCGCGGCTTTTTTTCTTGGCTTCTTCAATCTTCTGTGACAGGGTTTTATGCGGATGGGCTGCTCGAATGAGTTTCTTTTGTTCGTACAATTCCTTTGTAAGGTCTGTATTCTGCTTATATAAAACTGCTATTTCATCGTCTTTCGCGCTGAGCTGTTCATCTTTTTGAGCAAGCTGTTCATCGCGTTTAGAAAGAGCCCGCTTTAATTCAGAAATCTCTTCTTTTGCGGATTGCAGCTCGCGGCGGCGATTATCGATGCCCTCTTGGATTTTATCCGCCCATTTGTTGATGAGGTTCGCAAGGGCTTGTCCGAACGAAAAGCGCGGAACAGAGAGAACGTCTGAATTGCCGTCAATTCTTGAAAAACTAACAATGTTTACATTGGTATTTGGTGCGGAAATATTTGGAGCTGCCTTCGCAATTAGTTTTGGGTTAATCGGGATATTGCTTTTCAACGTTTCAAGCATCCTGTTAATATCAATACCTTTTGCGATGTATTTTATTTGATTATATTGAGGTTCATCCAAATTCTTACTCAAAATTGCAAGAACACGAGATGTTGAATATGTATCAAATTTTATATTGCCTTTAATAATTGTATTAGGAATAAAATTCCCATCAATCCTCATAAACCCCATATATGAGTTTACTCCGCCCACAACTTTATCGGTTCTCAAATTGACCCTGTTTTCGGAAAATTCGCCAATCATTCTGGCATTAGATGATATATTCAAAGTTTGACATAGCACTTCAAGTTTCTGTTCTGTCGACTTATCCTTAAACTCAAAATCATCTTCACTGAGTTTGCGAGATATAGCTTTTTCAAAGAATCTTTCCGGTGAATTGTCAGTATTTGTGTTATTTAACTTCATTCCGGTTAAGTGAAGAAAATTTCGGGCAAGTGATTTAATCTCAATGTACTGCGGTTTTAGCGGTGCTCCATAGATGAGGAGTAAATTTTTATCATTGAAGAT
>CAYZQU010000271.1:0-2975 GCA_964480645.1 uncultured Ruminococcus sp.
GATCGACGCGGTTTCCGATATTGCCTCTATTCTCACAAGGCAAGAGCTAGGTATCCCATTAACCTCAGCCTACTGGATTACCCGCGGCGAGGGGACAGATTTAGCGTTTGGGGATTGTATAGGCGAATCGTTTTTCGCAGGCAATATGCGAAAGCTAAAAGGAGACCAAAGTCTCCGCGGGTGGAAAATTGATTTTACAACAAGTGAAATAATCGAGATACCCTCTGATGAATTTATTCGTAAAATCGAGGAATTGGAAAAAGTAACGGGAAAAAATGAAGAGCGTATTACAGCAAATAACGATTCCGAATTGTATCTTAACTCGGCGCGTTTTGCTTATGTTCATGACGAGCTTGACGCTTTCAATTATAGTTTGCAGCAAAATCATTATTGTGCAAATACGTTATTCAGTTTTCTAACAACTTCGGACTTCACGGGCATAATAGCAGATGAGCTTGCGTCGAATAGCTTGGAAAGAATTGTTTTCGTTACGGCTGCAACTGTTTGTAATTCGGATGATAAATCGGGTTATGGCAATGATGTTGTTGAATGGGCAAATAAAACACTTGATGGAATTCCGCCGAGCGTCATTGAACACGCCGCAGATTGCCAACTAAATGTTGAAAAAGAAATAATTTCTAAATATGTGCGTGATTCGCTTATCCCATTGATGGAAGAGGCGCAAGCCAATAACAATTTGGAGGACAACAGCAGTTCCGAGGATATAGAAAGATACTAAAAGGTGGAGAATGATGCTCCACCTTGCGAGAGCAATTTTCGGACAGGTGGTGCATCGTGCACCACCTTGAGATTAGATTTTCGGAGAGGTGGTGCATGATGCACCACCTTCGTAATTTTTGGAGGAAATTATGGATACACCACAAAGATACAAATACAGCAGAGATGATTACTACCGAATAACAAACGCCGACTGTATATCCGTGGCACTTGCTCTCGGTATGCAGATTGACGAGGGCAAGCAGACAACCGCAAAAGCGACGCACATAAAGGACAGCGGCGGCTTGTACATATTCCCTAATAACAACTGGTACAGACACTCGGACGGGGCAAAAGGTTTTCCGGTGGATCTGGTTATGGACGTCCTTGGCTGCGACCGTGACTACGCTTTGGATTTTATTGCGCGTAATGTCATTAACGGTGTTCAAGTCCAAAACTTCCCTACATCGTCGCCAAGACCCACCAAACAGCACGAAGACAAGCCTGTTGAATTCAAAGTTCCCCCGCATGATATAAAACCGGATCGAGTTTATGCATACTTGATTAAGTCGCGCGGAATCGACAAGGATATTGTCGGAACGCTGATTCGCAACAAGGAGATTGCCGAGGATTCGATTCACCACAACTGCTTATTTTTCGGACGCGATGAGAACGGTGAAATAAAATCCTGCGCGTTACGCGGCACGAATACTTTCAAGCAATTCCGGGGAGAAGTAGCGGGAGGGGATAAGTCCTGTTCGTTCGCGATGAACGGAACCGGACCAAATCTCCGACTTTTTGAAAGTCCAATTGACGCGATGTCACACGCGACATTTTCAAAGCTGCTCGGAAAAGACTGGACAACCGATTCGCGGCTAAGCACAAACGGCTGCGGTTATCAGTCTGTTTTCAGGTATCTGTCTAACCACACCGGAATTACCGCGGTCGCGATATGCTATGATAATGATGAGGCGGGACGCAAAGCCGCCGCGGAGACCAAGATTAAAATTGCAAGGGATTTCCCGGACAGAGAGCTTAAGGTATCAATTATCCACCCGCGCGGAAAGGATTGGAACGAGGAGCTTCAGGAATTCCGCACCGCCGAAAAGAGCGGAATGAGCGTCGGACAATATGTCGCGCAAAAGTACTCTCCTGCTCCGGCACAAAATGTCACATCTCAGGATAACGATAATGAGAACATTGATGACGAGGATGAGGACGATGAGCAGAGTATGTGAAAAATTTTCTTTTCAGTAATTGCGCGCCGCGCAGCGGCTCCGTACTCTGTACGGCAGGAATAGCGCGGTGACCCGCGCTACGGTACACCGCGCCGCCAAAGGCGGCGCACGTGGTGTACCTCAAAATGAGGTACACCATTTGTGGTGATATACAAAAATTTACAGTTGAAAGTGTTGAAAATAAAATGCCAAGAAAAAATTTGCAAAGGTCGGTGGTTTTACCACCTGACACAGTGGAGGCGTTAAACAAGTACGCCGCTCAAAATCACAGCACAACATCCGAAGTAATTCGTGGTTTTATAGAAAAGGGTTTGGCTGTTGAAACATACGAAAAGCACCAATCGGAAATAAGAAAATATATCCGTGAGGAAATTGAAAACACTATCCCCGTTGTTGTGAAGCCGTATATGGAACGTCTGATAAAAATGCAGGCGAACGCAATGCGAACCTCCGCCGCGGCTCTGATGTCTACTGTCGCGGTATTGTCCGAAAGCTATATTGATAACGCAACCCCGGAGGAAATACTCGCCAATGCGCTCAGGCTCTCGACAGCCATTACAAAAAGCAAACCCAAATCCGACGCGGAATATCTGGCGGAAGCAAAAGCGTGGATTAATGCCGACTTGGGAAAGCAGAACGATAATTAAGGTGGTGCATCATGCACCACCTGATTCATATGGGAGGTAGTACAATTATGAACGATACTATGTATATTGCAGAAAAGTTTGGAATTGTGGATAAAATCCAAAAGCTTGAATCCGACTTGCTTCTAATTCCTCATATAACGAAAGTGGAATTTGACTTAAACGGATTCCTTGATAATATAAGTGAAGTGATTTTTCTTTTGAAAAATGACATTCCCGCTTACTCCGAAAGTTATTTTGATGAAAAGAGAAAACTTATCGACAGCGTTTTGAAAATAGCCGGGAAAAACGGTCTGAGCAGAACCGGTGATAGAATCGAGGATTACGGAAACCATTATTTATACTTCGTTACAAAGTGTGATAATTCTTGGGAAT
This sequence comes from uncultured Ruminococcus sp., assembly GCA_964480645.1. Classification (GTDB taxonomy): domain Bacteria; phylum Bacillota; class Clostridia; order Oscillospirales; family Ruminococcaceae; genus CAG-115. The sequence goes on from CAYZQU010000271.1 coordinate 2,975, forward strand.
C
>CAYZQU010000272.1:0-2973 GCA_964480645.1 uncultured Ruminococcus sp.
AAAATATTGGAATTACCTGCGCCGGCTCGGCGCTGTGGTATAATAAAAAAGAACGTAATATCTTTAACAGGATAAACGTTCGATTTTAATCCACAAAATATTGGAATTACCTGCGCCGGCTCGGCGCTGTGGTATAATAAAAAAGAACGCGATATCTTTAACAGGGAAAACGTTCGGATTAAATTCACCAAATAAATGAGGTTGATTTTATTATCACCCCAACAATTCATTAAGGAGATTAAATTATGAAAGTAACTGTTGATACCATTATCGGTGATATTCTGGATTTTAATGGCGAGGCTGCCGCTCCCATTTTTCTGGAAATGGGGATGCACTGCCTCGGCTGTCCCTCCGCGCGCGGCGAGAGCGTTGGACAAGCTTGTATGGTTCACAACGTTGACGCGGATAAAATTGTTGACCAACTCAACAAAGCACTCGGCAATTGATTACACTTAACAATCGTCTTAAGACGGCGGCAGAGCTGTGCAGAAACGGAAAAATTGCCGTTGATGTGGGCTGCGACCACGCACAGCTTGCCTGTTGGCTTGCGCTGAACAAGTCCTCTGAGGTGATTGCCTCGGATTTACGCGATGGACCGCTTGAAGCAGCTCGCAGAACCGTTTCGGAGTGCGGTGTCACGAACGTTGAAATTGTGAAGTCCGATGGACTTCATAAAATCGACTTTGCAGACGACGTGATAATCTGCGGAATGGGCGGGGAGCTTATCGCTGAGATAATCGGCGGCTGTCGCTTTACAAACACGGATACGCGGTTTATTCTTCAGCCTATGACCAAGGCGGATTTCCTTCGGCGATGGCTGTACGGCGCGGGATTCGAGATTCTTGAGGAGCGTTCGGCGTATGATGCGGGTAAGACGTATGCCGTTATGTTGGTGCAGTTTTGCGGAGTAAAGCGAGAAATTGATGAGGTTTTTGCCCTCACCGGTAAGATTACGGACTGTAATTTTTTGTCTAAAATCGCCGCTAAGTTGCGGAAAAATGCCGAGAAAATGGCGAAATCGTCCGATTTTGTCACACAGGCGGCGCATTTACGCAGCCTTGCTGCGGCAATCGAAAAGAAAGCGAAATCTGCTGTGCGCTGATACGTTTTGTCGAATTGTTAGTGGATATTACAGATGGTATATTGTCTCGGCGCTACAAATTGTCAATAGCACGCGAAATAATACAGTATGTATAAAGGAGTGCGTATATGAAAGTTTCAGATGTACTTAAATTTCTGAACGAAAAAGCTCCGTTTGAAACAGCAATGAGCTACGACAATGTGGGGCTTCTTGTCGGGGATTCGGACACGGAAATTACGGGAATCTGCTGCTGTCTTGATATTACTCACGGTATAATCGAGGAGGCGGCTGACAAGGGCGCGAACCTTATCATATCGCACCACCCCGTGATTTTTGACGGTCTGAAGTCCCTTAAGGAATGGAATCCCGCAGTGGAGATGATTCGGAAAAACATCGCAGCGATTGCTATGCACACTAACTTTGATATTGCCCCGAACGGCGTTAATGACACTTTGGTGGAGCTTCTGGAGTTTGAAAGCGCGGGAATCCTCGATATTACTCACGGTAATATCGGTTACGGAGCTATTTGTGACATTGGACTGGAATATTCTCCCAAATCTCTCGCGGAACACTGCAAGAACAAGCTCGACCTCGAGTGCGTTCGATACAGCCGTGAAAACCGCTCCATTAAGCGAATCGCGGTGTGCTGCGGCGGCGGAGTTGACCGCGATATTATGCGTCTGGCGCGTGAAAATAACTGCGATGCGATAATTTCGGGGGACATCAAGCACAACTTCTGGATTGAAGCCGAAAACTGCGGAATGACACTGATTGACGCGGGGCATTTCGGCACGGAAAAGTTCGCCGCGAATCTGCTTGCAAAACTGCTTACCGAGCCGTTTAGGGAAGTCCCCGTGTTCAGCGCGGAGAGAGAAAAAGACCCGTGCGGATATGTATAACCGAGAAATCGGAATTTGTATGACTGATATAAAAGCGGGTGAAATATGACCGGAAAATTCAACAACAGCAGAAACAGAGTTTGTTTTGCGTATTGTATTATAACTCCGATTGTGGTATTGATTGGCGGTGCGGTGGTCGTTGTGAATTTAGAAGCCGGAGCTTTCGGAACCATTATTGTCGCGATTTTATTAGTCCTAGCGATTTTGTTGACATTTGAACTAAGAAAATGTGAATTTTCAGCCGATGATGAAAAGATAGTTTTTCGTGAGGTATTCCTTAAGCGTACATATTGCTTTTCGGAAATCAAATCGGCTTCTTCACAGGTAGGTTTTTCACACAGCCGATATGGGGCTTCCGCTCGTGTGGAGCTTGTTATTACACTATCCGATGGGGAGTGTGTTACATTCTATGATGAAGATGTTCCCGATGAGGCGTTAAGCACCCCCGAAAATCACAAGACGTTTCAAAAAGATCATCAGTTTACGGCATTATGTCAATACATAAACGAAAGAGCAAGAGGATAAATCCCAATTTATCGGTAACAATGAACCAATCGGAGGGGAGGTGGCAGAATGTCGCTTGACGGCGCATTGCTCCATTGCGTAAAATCGGAGCTTGAGAACTTAATAGGCGCGCGCGTTGACAAGATTTACCAGCCCGCGCGGGACGAAATAGTGATAACACTGCGGAATCTCTCTTCCGCGGACAAGAGCCGCAAATCGCTGTTGTTCTCCGCGAATGGCGCGGCGGCGCGGGTTCACCTCACAAACGCGGAGTTTGCGAATCCCCCCGCTCCGCCGATGTTCTGTATGCTGTTACGCAAGCACCTAGGCAACGGACGGCTCGTGAACATACGTCAGGACGGCTTAGAGCGCATTTTGTTCTTTGATTTTGAATGCGTGAACGAAATCGGCGATGTGGTTGTAAACACGCTCACCGCCGAGATTATGGGACGCGGAAGCAACATAATCCTCACCCGCGATGGGCGAATT
>CAYZQU010000273.1:0-2973 GCA_964480645.1 uncultured Ruminococcus sp.
GTCTCCCTCCACATAATACTGCGGAACTTCTCCCTCGTTGAGTTTTTTCTTTTTCGTGAGATAATCCACCGTGAAAACCTTTTGCAACAGCGCGTCACCCTTGTACTTTTCATTAGTGAGAATACTCCGGACAACCGAATATTGCCATTTGTCCTTACCGCCCGGCGTGGGGATTCCGTCCGCGGTAAGCAGCTTGGCAATTCCGTATGGAGTTTCTCCTTGCAGAAAAAGTGTGTAAATTCTGCGGACGATTTTAGCTTCCTTTTCGTTAATCACGAGATTTCCGTCTTCGCCGCGGTCATACCCCAGAAACCGCGAGAGCGGAACAGTTACTTTTCCGTCCGCAAAACGCTTGCGTTGACCCCAGGTGCAGTTCTCTGAGATAGAGCGCGCTTCTTCTTGGGCAACGCTTGCCATAATTGTCAACAAAAGCTCGCATTTGGGGTCGAATGTATGGATATTTTCTTTTTCAAACCAACATTCCACACCATGCTCCTTAAGAAGACGAATGGTGGAGAGACTGTCCACCGTGTTCCGAGCAAAACGTGACACGGATTTGGTGATGATAAGGTCGATTTTTCCCGCCAGAGCGTCGGCAATCATAATTTGAAAGCCCTTGCGTTTAGCCGTTGATGTACCCGTGATTCCCTCGTCTGTGTAGACACGTACAAATTCAAGGTCAGCGCAAGACTGTATGTACTCCGTGTAATACCGAACCTGCTCCTCGTAGCTTGTCCGCTGGTCTTCGTGGTCGGTGGATACGCGCGCGTAGGCGGCGGCTCTCCGATGCCTGGAGCTTTCAATCGGGTCTGCCGTGAAACGGTTTACAGTCGCGGGGATTTGCGTTATTTGTACTGCCATTTTTCACACCTCCCGTCATCAAGCAATCCGTCCTCATGTACGGTGATCGGCGGGATTTCCCCGTTGAGCGGATTAAAGAGCACGGTCAGCTTGTCCTCGCGGAGCGTGGTATTTCCGCAATCTCGGCAGTGCCAATATGCGTATTTTCCGCTCGAACGGCGCGTAAAGGGCTTTCCGCATTTAGCGCAGATCAGTTTCCCGGAAAACGGATAAACGGATTTTTTCACTGCGCGGCGTTTGGATTCCTTCTGTGCCGCGCGGAATATTTCCTCGGAAATTATAGGCTCGTGACAGCCGCAGACACGATATTGCGGCAGTTCCCCGCGGTTCGGGGATTTAGTGTGTGATATGAAATCCCGAACAAATGTCTTTTGCAACAGCATATCTCCGATGTAAATTTCGTTGTGGACTATATATCCAATTTGGTTATGCGAGAAATCGAACCCCCGTACCGTTTTCGCGCCGATTTCGCGTAGATGCATACAGATTCTCCGCAGCGGGACTCCCGCAATATAATCTGCGAAAATCGTCTGCACAATTTCCGCTTCATCGGACTGAATTTCGTATTTACCGTCAATATACCGATAACCGTAAACCTGCTTGTTACGCGGAACAGCAGTTCCTTTACGAAAACGTTTGCGGATTCCCCACTTGACATTCTCCGAGATTGAGCGCGATTCCTCCTGTGCAAAGCTCGCAAGAATTGTCAGCAACAACTCGCCATCGCCGGACAGCGAGTTAATGCCTTCCTTTTCAAAATAAACCTCAATTCCAAGGGCGTTCAGATGTCGTATGGTATTCAGCAGATCCACAGTATTCCGCGCGAAACGGCTTATCGACTTGCACAGAACCATATCAACCCCGCCGCCTTCGCACTCGGAAATCAGTCGGTTGAACTCCGCGCGGTGAGAGACCTCTGTGCCGCTGATAAACCCGTCCGCGTAAATCCCAACTAACTCCCAATCGGGGTGACTTCGGATAAGCTCGCTGTAATATCCCATCTGCGTCAGAAGCGACCGCGAAAGTCTGTCCGTTTCCAACGATACCCGCGCATACGCCGCGACTCGTTTTTTCTGTAAATAGGTGCATATTTCCCCCATTATAACAACTCCCTTCATTATTATAATGGAGCGAAATAAACCAAAAAGCAAGCCCCCGAACGCGTCGGGGGCGAATATTGACAAACTTTGCCGAATGTGGTATAGTATACTTGCCGGTGTGTCCCCACTGGACTCTACATAGAGAGGGGGTGCATTGTTGTGGATCTCATTAATTTCTTGTTCTCCGTCGTAGCAAGTGTGGTTTCTTACTACATTTGCAAATGGCTTGATGGGGAAGACTAACCGGCAAAAGCCTTAGCAAAAATCCGCCCCCGCAAGTGATGTCGGTCACGAACGGGGGCAAACTTTTGTGCATTGCTTATAGGGATCTCATTTCCTACACTTATATTATATCATAGTCAACTTTAATTGTCAAGGATTCTTTACAAGTTTTTCAAGATAACACACAAAAACCCCCGAAAATGAGAATTACCCGAACATTGACAAACTTTGCCGAATGTGGTATAATGTACTTGCCGGTGTTACCCCGAGCATTACTTAGAAAGGGGGTGCAGGCTGTGGAAATCCTACATTTTATAGTTTCCGTCTTAACCGGTGTGGTTGCAAACCTCATCAGTAAATGGCTCGACGGAGACGAATAACCGGCAAGAGCCTTAGCAAAAATCCGCCCCGTGTGAGATGCTCAACTCACACGGGGCAAACTTTTGTGCAAACTGTTTGTAAAGGAAATCCTACAATCTTTACACTTTTATTATAGTATACCCATTTTGATTTGTCAAGTGCTTTTTGAGAAAACACACAAAAATCTCCAAAAATGTGAAATATAAAAAATTTCACAAAAATTTTCCGAAAAAGGCTAAAGTTTTTGGAAATCCGTCCGATATAATAATTGTGACAGCTAAAAGCTGAAATTCCTTGGGTCGACACAAGGAAACCTAACATTAACGCCCCCGGAATGATTCCATCGGGGCAACCAAATTCAAGGAGGATTTTTACTATGGGAATGGTAGTACAACACAACATGAACGCGCTTTCCGCGTACAACAAGTTG
>CAYZQU010000274.1:0-2973 GCA_964480645.1 uncultured Ruminococcus sp.
AGGTCGTGGACAGCGATTTCGGAATTTTAAACCTTTTCACCGCGGACGGCGGCGATGTTACGGCGTTTTACTTTAAGAAAGTCGCCGCAAGCCTATGACGCTGAACGCGGCGTTTGTCAAGGTATTTGGCGAGGCTCTTGAGCCGCTGGGGTTCAAGAAAATCAAGAGCAAGTATCCATATTTTGTGAGGGTTGTTCCGGGTGGGGAGATTATTCATGTAGTAACAATTATATCGGAACATGGATTAATACGGAATGAAAAAGTGTTTAAAATTTGCGGCGGAGTTGCTACGATATACAGGGGAAAGTAGACTTAACTATTAATCCTCGAAATTTAAATTGGCTTATAGAAACTATGGTGGCGCATTTAAGGACGCTATAACTAAAATCAAGGCTATGGCGTTTTGCTTTTAAAATCAGGAGGTAATTTTATGGCAGATATTAACACAAGCATTGCTATGAGTTTCGCGTGTCCGAATTATTCGGGAACGCTCTACACCAAAAGCAATATCGAAACGCCGTTTCTGAACGCGATCGGCGCGCCGCTTTACACACAGTCGGTGGAGTTCGCGACTTCGCAGGATTACGCGCTCGAAGACCCGAGCCAACCCGCGATTTCCGAGGCGGACAGCGTAAAAGGCGTGGACGCGACATTTATCACGCGCTCGCAGAAAACCAACGTCACGCAGATTTTCCAAGAGGCGGTTTGCGTTTCCTACACGAAGCAGTCCAATATGGGCAATGACGATTGAAAAATATACCAAAGAATACTATAATAATTATAAGTGCAATTTTTCGACTATATATGACATCAGGAGGAAATGACAATGAAAAAATCAGTTTTAGCGGCGGCACTGGCGGCGGTTGTGATGTTGTCGGGGTGTTCGGGGGTATCGCAGGAGAATTATAATTCGCTTGTGGAGGAAAATTCGAGGTTACAATCGGAGAATTCAAATCTTAAAGAAACCAACAATAACTCCGAAGACAATGACGGCGAATACGCTATGCCCAAAGACCACGTCAAGCGTATTTCTAAAGTGATGGGGCTTACTGAAAATAGTTGTATAACACATGAAGCGGCAATGGGTTTGGATATAGAACAATATAATAACGTCGACATATGAAGTATGGGGGTATAACAGCAATGGAAATGGACAATTAAAGTGTATATGCAACATCTCCACGGATAATACTTCACAGGAAAAAGCAGCGTTCATTACTTATTTTTGGCGGTTACATATGGGGGAGTATCTTGAAAAAGAGGTTGAGAATGGGTGCGAAAACGTTGTAACCGTTATAAACGACAATACTGGCACTCCGATTGCCGTTTGGCTTGTGTATGGCGAAAACGACGAATATAAGCACGATATGGATATAGTTGATACATATGTGTTGGCGGCAATTGATGAGGTTGTTGCAGACAGCGACACATGGAAACCTAAACAAAACCATACAACCTATCCGTTGCCCGATTCAACAAATTCATCTTCCACCATCAGTTCCGATACGACATCTTCCTCTAGTAAGCCCGTTGAAAGTCAAACACCACCTGTTCAAAATACCGTTACAACGGGTGAAAGAAATGCGCGGAAAAAAGCACAGTCATATCTTGATATTATGGCATTTTCTCGAAAAGGATTGATAGAACAACTTGAATATGAGGGGTTTACAAAGAGCGAAGCGACATATGGCGCGGATAACTGCGGGGCGAATTGGAATAAACAAGCAGCAAAGAAGGCTGAATCGTACCTTGATATTATGGCATTTTCAAGGGAAGGTTTAATTGAACAGTTGGAATACGATGGATTTACTCACGACCAAGCTGTTTATGGCGCAGCTCAAAACGGTTATTAAATAAATTTATCCACCTTGCCCAAAAGCAAGGCGTGTGGTATAATGAAAAAAATACTTACACTTGGAGGAAATAACATATGACAAATTTTTCAAAACACGTTGCATTGGCTGTAACATTTGGTTCTTTTATGGTACTTATGGTTGTTCTTTATTTTATGATTAAAGCCCAATATTCACCGTCTGAAATGGTACCGTTATTGGTTATGGTATTCGTTTTAGCGGTGCCATTTGTCATATCCATTATTTTAAGCGTTAAACACCGAAACGACCCAGAAGACACTTTAATAAGAGCACGCAAATTACGATTGGCGCGAACCGAAGGCACGATTATAAGCGGGTTGCCTTTTGTAACAACACCATTTGCCGAAATCAACCTATTTCGGGAAAAATCGAATTTTTAGTAACCACCAATGTGAGCCTATCCAATTCAAATAAGCAGATATTCAATTTAGATTTGAGTAAAATTACACGTGTTTCAAGACAAACAGGCTCTCAAAGTACGAGAATAACCAGCTCAACCACGGGGAATGCAATGGTTAGTAACTCTTTCAACAACGATAGAATATACAATGATATTCATGAGTTTGAGTATGTAGATAATGGCGAAGAAAAACAAATTGTGGTTAATCTATCTTCACTTATGTCGGGGATTTCAAAATTTATGCGGGAATATGAAAAGCTCAAACCACAAGCTCATCAACCAATAGAATTATGAATCCATCCGTCCTATTAGCCAAAAATAGGACGGTATTTTTGTGCAATCTTACAAACTTCAAAAACTTTTGGAAAAACCATTGACATTTGTAGCTACATATGTTATAATAAAATTACAGTAAGGGAACACCTTACGAGTAACGGGGCAAGCCGAGAAAGGAGTACAAAATGGACGAGGATATGAATCAAGCTGAAGTCGCAAGAGACGAGACCGAAGAAAAGATGATTTACAAATTTCTCCTTATGATTAAGGAAAGCAAAGACCTCAAGGAGCTTGAGGAGAAAACAAAAGCCTTGCTTGAAAAGTAAGCAAGGCTGGCAAACCAAAGGATTGAGCGGACTTGCCGCCGCTCTCTCCTTGTTTTATTATATCACGTCTTGCCCCGTTTGTCAAGAGAGGATGTGA
>CAYZQU010000275.1:0-2971 GCA_964480645.1 uncultured Ruminococcus sp.
TCTCGGAGGAGCTGGAAACCGCTTTATCAATAATAACCACAAACTATGTATCCAATGATGACATAATTTTTGCGGTTGAACAATCAATTGATTATATCAATCCTCCGGTACAACAGGCGTTTCGGAAATTCCTGACGCAGACAAAACTGATAAATTCAAACGTCAAGCTTGCCATCGAGCAGCTGAAGGGCGAAATAAACAACGAAGTGTTCCACGAATGGTGTGACAGTCTTATTGAGTGTCAGGACAACATAACGCTGAAAAAGACATTACAGCCAATAACAGCGCGGCTTTCCGACATTCGTATCGTAAACGCGGAGCTGCGCAATATGCTGATAAGTCCGCGCCGGGAGCATATTATGATGGTATTCATTCTGCTTGCGAATTACCCAATATTGTATTTTCTCAACGCGGAGTGGTTCTCGGTATTAATCAACACTTTTGTCGGGCAGATCGTAAACAGCATTGTGGTAACGGTTATTATCGTTACTGTGGCATTAGCGTATAAATTCACGCAGCCCATTCAATTCAAGAGGTGAAAAAATGAGTATTTATAATCTTTTGTTTTACTGCGGCATAATTGCGATAAGCTTTGCGTTTGCGGCGGGAATTTACAATTTTGCGCTGATACTGCTCAAAATACCGTCAAAGCGCACAACTAAAGCAATCAAGTCCATTGCCGCAAGAAACCGACCCGCGACAGCGGGATTTTCCAACACGTACAACGATGTATCGCTCTTTGTTTCTAAACTTATACATATGAGTGATTACAAGCGTAAACAGCTTGCGGACAGTCTTAAAATAGCAAATATCGCTATGACTCCCGAGCTGTTTATTGCGAGAGCGGTGGTAAAATCGGCGGGAATCGCGCTGCTGTCTGTTCCGTTTTTCTTTTTCCTGCCGATATTCGGACTGCTTATCCTGATTCTTGCCATATTGGTATATGTTCAGGAAAAGCAGCGGGTTGACAGCTGCATTAAAGAAAAGCGCCGGCAAATCGAAATGGATTTGCCGCGTTTTGTATACGCGATCGCGCAGGAAACACAAATGACCCACGATGTAATAACCATTCTCGAACGTCACAAGGACAATTTCTCCGAGTATTTTAATCAGGAGATAGACGTTACTATCGCGGATATGAGGACGGGCAATTACGAAGCGGCTATAACCCGTTTTGAGGGCAGAATAGGCAGCACAAATTTGTCCGAGGTCTGCCGGGGACTGATTGAAATGATACGCGGTAATGATACGCATATCTACTGGGAAACTCTTGCAATCAGATTCTCCGAAATCCAGAAACAACAGCTCCGGGAGATAGCGTTAAAAGTGCCGCCCAAAGTACACCGTCTTTCATTCTTCTTGATGATGTGTATGCTGTTGCTGTATATTGTAGTGCTTGGCTGGCAATTGATTTCCAATATGGGAATACTTTTCGGATAATAGGAGGTTCAACCGTGAAGAAATTAATAGAACGTATAAAATCCAAACGCGGCGAGGGATACATAGATGTCGCGGTCGGTATCATCGTTGTTATGGTGCTGCTTGTAGCCGTAATAAAAATTACTCCCGTATTTCTGACTAAAATGACATTAAACAGCTATGCCAATGAGCTTTGCCGTGAAGCGGAAATAGCGGGTAATATCGGTGCGGAAACGTCTGCCCGACTTCAGCGTCTGAACGAAGCCAATCCCGATTTGAATCCTACGGTAACATGGTCTGACAGCGGTCATATTCAACTGGGCAATAAATTCTCGGTAACCGTTTCGGTGCAGTATGATTTCAGCTTTTTTATTTTCAGTAACGCTCCGGTGACTCTTACAGCCACTGCGGAGGGGACAAGTGAGGTGTTCTGGAAATGAGAAAAATACTGAAAAGAATAATTTCTCGCAAGGGCTTTACATATGTGATGTTAAGCGCATTGATACTTGGCATACTGCTGATCGGTGTGGCAATTTTCGAGGTTATACGAATAAATATACAAGCCGCAGCGGTTCGCGACAAGTTTGAGGATGCTGTTATTTCGGTGTGCGTGGATAATTACTCCCAATTGTATCAAACGGTTCGGGAGGGATATGCCGCAAGCTACGGCGGAAGCAGAGATAACTGGATGGAATGCAGCCACACTACGGAAGCTCAGATACGGCAGTATCTGAGTAACGCGATGAACAACGGCGAGATAATGCAATGTGATATTACCGCCGTTGATTACACGGTAACCGCCGCCGAACTTGCCCCGGGTAATTCGGATTCACAGAAGTTTGCAATTGACGGGGAGATTTCCCTGCAAATACCGTACAGATTCGCGTGGAGCGAGCTTATGCCAATTCGGATGACCTTTACGGTTAAATCACAGTGGCAGGCGAAATTTTGATTATAGGAGGTTATTATGTACAACAACGTTACAATGATGGGACGAATCGTCAACGATTTGGAATTGACAGTCACGTCCAATGGAATAAACGTCTGTTCATTCAGAATCGCCGTGGAGCGGCGGTATCAGACAAAGGGCGAGGAGCGCAAATCCGACTTCTTCAATGTGGTCGCGTGGCGAAAAACAGCGGAATTCATCTGCAATTATTTCGCAAAGGGGCGAATGATTCTCATTCAGGGCGAACTGCAAACTCGGCAATACAACGATAAAAATGGCAATCCTGCAACGTGGTATGAAATCATCACGGACAGAGTTTGCTTTACCGGTGAGAAAAAACCGGAGAATTCCGCGCCACCCGCGCTGCCGCCCGAATCGCCGCAAAGCCACAACTCGGATAACGCTCCGCCGATTGGAGAGCCGCCCGCGGCAAGAGATGATTATCCGTTTTAATTCAAGAAAGGCAGGAAAATATGGATATGCAAGACAAAGAAGTAATTATCGGTGATTTTATTAACAAGGTAAACACCGAATATAGGGATTTTATTGCCGATATGAAAACACAGCCGCCCGAAAGAATCATTGAGGCAGCGTATGAAATCA
>CAYZQU010000276.1:0-2961 GCA_964480645.1 uncultured Ruminococcus sp.
AGCCGGTAATCACGTTCTTAACCTTGGTGCGAACGAATGCCGCGCCTTTTCCGGGCTTAACATGCTGGAACTCGATAATCTGCATTACGTTTCCGTCTTCCTCAAAAGTCATGCCATTTCTGAAATCTCCCGCTGTAATCATAGCGAACCTCCATAGTTTTAATTAACATAAATTCCCAAATTGTCGGGAATACAAATCTCATTTTATATTGTACCAAATTATTAAGGATTTTTCAACCCCTTTTTGAAAAATTTTTTGAAATTTTAAACAAAACGCGGAATAATTATCAATTATTATATATGAACCAGACTTCTCGAAGCGGAAGTCAAATCCACACAGCCCTCTGCGGTAACAACCGCCATATCGCCGATAATCACGCCGAACCGCTCGGGAACAGAAACGCCCACTCTTACGGAAAGCGCCGTTTTCGCCTTAAGCATAGCCGTGCTGTCCCTCCCGAGGAACGGCGGCTCTGAAATCTCCAGACCGATACCCTCCGCAAATCCGACAGAAAGGTATTGATCCACGCCCCACGCGTTCAGTGTTGCGCGCGCCACACTATCCGCGACTTTCCCACCAATGCCCGCGCGCAGTGTCTTAAGACCGTCCGCGATTGCGCAAGTCACGGCGTTATACGCGTTATCCCGCCGAGGATTTATCTCCCCGACAGCGACCGTCCGGCTCATTCTCGCGCAGTACCCTCTGTACTTCGCTCCGAAATCCAGAATAAGGAAATCCCCGTCTTGGATTTTCCGCTCCGACGGAAGCGCGAAAAAATCTGCGGTATTCTCACCCGACAGAACTCTCATAGGAAAACCCGCCTCATCCGCGCCGAAATCCACCAGATAGAAACTCAAAAGCGACGCAATCTGACGCTCTGACATTCCGCGCCGAACCGTTCCAAGCAGCTTCTCATACGCCTTGTCGCAAATTTTCTGCGCCGTGGAAATCGCCGCCAACTCATCATCAGACTTAACGGAGCGCAGCGACAACAGCGCGTGAGACAATTTCAGAGAAGTATCCATCTCAGCGTAGTGAAGCTGCTCCTTAAACACATTAAAGTCCGCCACCGTAAGCCTGTCCGCCTCGGTATAAACGACCTTGATGGAATATTTCACCAACAAATCCAGAAGCTGCTTTCCGCTTTCCAACACGCGCACTTCAAACCCCGCCGCAAGCCTCGAAACCCGCTCATACTCGCGTCCTGTGACGAATAAAACGCTCTCCTCTTTGGAAACGAGCATAAATCCATCATCAACGGAAAACCCGCACAAATACCGAAGCGACACCGCCGAGGTAATCAGTGCTGCGGAGTGCTCATCGGGAATCCGTGCCGCAAGCTGCTTTACGCGGCTCATTCCTTGTCACCGAGCATATAGATCAAAGCGGACACCGCAAGCAAATAAACATACTTGCCGAATCCCGCGATTGTACCCGCGCAGACAGGCGCAATCACGCTGTTCTTGCGGAACTCGTCGCGGCTGTTCACATTGCTTAAATGCACCTCAACCACGGGGATTTTAATCGCCGCGATAGCGTCGCGAATCGCGTAGCTGTAATGCGTATACGCGCCTGCGTTAAGAATCACACCGTCATATTTGCTTCGCGCACTGTGCAGACGGTCAATAATACCGCCCTCGGAGTTGCTCTGAAAAAATGAAACATCCTGCCCAAGGCTCTTTACCGCGCCAAGCAGCTCATCGTTAATCGACTGGAGCGACTCATCACCGTAAACATCGGGCTCACGCTCCCCCAAAAGATTCAAATTCGGACCGTTAATCACCAAAAACTTCATCGTAAACCTCACAGATTCTCATAATATTTTTTCATCTCCGCGGCATCCTCAGCCTGAGTACCATCACTCTCACATATTATCGACGGTTCAAGACCGCGCTTGTGTATTTCCTCCATCAGCGGCTCAAAACGCGGACCGAACTGCTCGTCCGCGAAAGTGAGATGCTTTTTCTCGCCGCCCTTTGTGTACTCGATTTTGCTGAAATGAATATGAATATTTGACAGTCGTTCGTGTCCCAGCTCGTTCTCAATCAAGTCAAGCATTTTCGCGTAATCCTCGCGGGACTTGATTCCGCCGAGCGTTCGCGCGTTCAGATGACCGAAATCCACGGTGGGTAAGAAACGCTCGTCCACCTTGCACAACTCAATAACTTCTTCAAGCGTACCCAACTGATTGATTTTTCCCATTGTCTCGGGACAAATGATAATCTCGGAAAGCCCGTTCTCGTCCAGAGCCTCCTGAGCGCGTTTCAGTGTGCCGCTTGCGAGATACAGCGCCTCGGCGCGTGTCATTTTGGAACAAGACCCACTGTGAACCACGATTTTCCGTGCGCCAACGGACTTTGCCGCCCGCGCCGACTCAACAATATAATCGACGCTGTTTTGACGCTTTTCCTCCTCCACCGAGGACAGCGAAATAAAATACGGCGCGTGAAGCGTGACATATATTCCGTTCTCGGCAGCGAGCCGCGGAAGCTCCTTTACGGTGGATTCGCTGATTCTCACGCCACGTCCGCACTCTATCTCATAACCGTTAAGTCCCAGATCCGCAAGATAAGACGGCAAATCCGCCGGGAACTTACGTTTTCCCCAGCTGAGCGAATTTCCGCCCGGTCCGAATGTAATCATTTAATTATTTCAACTCCAAATCATCGTAATTCCTATGGAACACAAGGCTCTCCACCCTGCGTTTCAAACGGAACGTCCACGTATTTTCAAGATGAAACGGTTCTACCAGAACCGTCCTTATCCCCGCGAGATTTCCCGCCATAACATCCGTAAAAATCTGGTCGCCGACAACAAAAGTCTCGGACTTTTTCACACCCATCGCTTTTATGGCGCGGTTCACTACGAAAGTCAAGGGCTTAGCGCCTTTCTCGGTGAAATCCAATGCAAGAATTTCCTCCAGCGGAGCCGCAATTAAATAGTTCAGCGTGGAAAGCATA
>CAYZQU010000277.1:0-2960 GCA_964480645.1 uncultured Ruminococcus sp.
TTCCCTTTTTCAGAGCTGCATAAGCTCGCCGAGCGTTACAAAAACGGAGAGGATATACGCGCGGAATTGGGACGCGGTATGTGCGCGCTGCGCGGAGAGCTTTCGTATTACGGGAAATACGGCTATGACTTCCCCAATGCGAAAATTATGGTTACGCGCGATGAAAACGGAATGAAGTTCAGAACGCAGGGCGGATTCGAGATTTCCTACTCGTGGGAACAGCTCGGCGGCGCGATGATTTTCGCCGCGCGAAGGGAATATGCACGTCACGAAATGTGGGACAGAGCGTGCGAAATATCCGACATAATTAATGCTGTACGCGATGGAAAACCCGCGAAAATCTCAGAAAAATCAGTGGAAGCCAGATTCGACAATATAACGCTGAATTTCGACAACGAACGCGGCGGATTTTACCTGACTGCGGATAATCCGATTCATAGCGGCGCGGTGATTACCGTTTTCCCGCTCGGCGATAGAGCCATTGCGGATTACTTGTACAATGACGTTGATTTGGGAAAAACGGCGGAGCTGAACGGAATCGAGTTCAGGTATATTATTGATGATAAAATCAGCGATGACGTTCTTAATGTGACGGGCGAAGAATATCGGCGTATGGAAAAGCAGGGATTTGATGTGTCGCAGAGTGACTTTAGTCATTCGGTGACACAACCGGAAAACAAACCGATTGACGCGGAGCGCGGTGAGGATAATTTCTCCGTATCGCAGGAATTTATTTTTGACAATGAGAGAAGTCGTGCCGCGACAAAGGACTTTGCGCTCTCAACGGGAGCAACCGTAAGCGACATTTTGCCCCAATCGCTGAAAAACGGTTTGTACGGAATGAAGGTAGAAACGTGGGAGAGTCGCGCTGACGAAATAAAGGATTTTGCGGCGGCGCATAGTGCCGTTGAAACTCACGAATGGGGCGTTCATCAGGTAGTGACCTTTGATTATGTAAGCGGAACTGACGAAAAATACGATTACCGCTCACTTTCAGAAGCCGTTGAAGCTGCAAACGAATATGTTAAAGGCACAAAGCAAGAAACATACGGCGAGTTTGTAAAATACGACGGCGCGACAGTCTTAAATAAAGATAACTTGAAAATCGAGCATACGGTTGGAGAAATTGACGTGCACTCGATTTTCAGTGAAGAAGTCCTCAAGGCTAACGGAATTGAAATTCCCGCTGAAGATGTGTCACGGGCGACACGCGAAGTTCCGACAATCACCTGCGAATGGAGCGAAAGTCCGGCGTTTGAGAACGGCAAAACCTATTCTGTGCGCGAGTTTGACGAGATAATGCGCAAAGCCGACGCGGAACACGTTGCTGGAGAAAAAGCCGCGCTTGAAAAGTACGGCACTCACGAGAATTGGTATAACTCAGATGATGAGGAATTTTCGCGCTTTTTCGGCTATGACAAGGTAAAATTTACCGTGAATATGCCCGATGGCACAACTTATATCGAGCGTCAGGATATTGGCGACGGTGACGGCGGCGTTATTGAGTTTTTGTCGCAGTATGAAGAATACACAGATGTAATTCCGCTGCTTAAGGAAGCGATAATAGCTGAAAAAGAAAACGGCTTTGAAGAGGCTATAACGGATAATTTACAGAAGGACAAGACAGAGGTACGACCGGAGCGTCGTTCCAATGCATCCAATACCGCCCCTGAATTTCAACAAACACAAGAAAAAACGGTGCCGCATAACTACTGTTTCCCGGAGGATTTTTCGTATTCGAGGGGAGCAAAGGCAAAATACGCCGATAATGTGGCAGCAATAAAAGTCCTGCAAACCGTTGAACGCGAACACAGAAATGCCACCCCCGATGAACAGGCAATACTTGCACGCTACAGCGGTTGGGGTGGAATTGCTGACGCATTCGATGAAAGTAAGGATAATTGGCATAGCGAGTATGTGGAATTAAAATCCCTATTATCCAACAGCGAATATGAAGCGGCTCGCGCTTCAACCTTAACGGCTTTTTACACAGAGCCTTATATTATAAATAGTATATATAAAGGTTTGGAGCATTTCGGATTCAAGGGCGGTTATATTCTTGACCCATCAATGGGTACGGGTAACTTTTTCGGCAATATGCCGCGGGAAATGGCTGAGAACAGCAGACTTTACGGCGTGGAGCTGGACAGTCTTACCGCTCGAATCGCAAAGCAGCTCTACCCCAACGCGAATATACAGCGCAAAGGGTTTGAGCAGACAAGGTTTTCCGACAAGATGTTCGATGTGGTTGTGGGTAATGTTCCGTTTGGCGACTTTAAGCCTTATGACAACAATTATGATGATGAATATTACATTCATGATTACTTCTTCATCAAGTCTCTTGACAAGCTGAAAGCAGGCGGTATTGCGGCGCTCATCACGTCAAACGGGACGTTGGACAAATACAATAATAAGGCGCGTCTCGAAATGTACAGACGCGCCGATCTTATAGGAGCGATCCGTCTGCCGAATAACGCGTTTAAGACCGCGGGAACAGACGCCGTTACGGATATTCTTTTCTTTCAAAAATCCGGTGTTGAGAGGGATATTGACAATATCGATGAGTTTCCCGATTGGGTTACATGTGATGGTGTTCAAATAAATAGATTGTGGTTTAACTGCAATACATATTTTGGCAATCATACCGGGAATATTCTTGGAGAGATGAAAAGAGTAAGCGGTCCTTATGGAACGACTGTAACGGTTGAACCCTATGAAAGCGGTGATATTGAAGAACGCCTTGATAACGCGGTTATGGGGCTGGACGCACGGTTTTACGCTGAACCAACCATCGAGGAGCTTCCCGAAATTGATGAAAAAGAAGAATTACCCGATGGCGTGCGCCCGTTCACCTACTATGTACGGGATGGCAAACTTTACTTTGCTGAAAATGACAGCACAACCGAATTTACATCAAAGAATAAAAAAACTCATCAGCGTATCATTTATATGTGCGGTAT
>CAYZQU010000278.1:0-2951 GCA_964480645.1 uncultured Ruminococcus sp.
GCCCGTTGGTCAAGAGGTTAAGACATCGCCCTTTCACGGCGGAATCATGGGTTCGATTCCCGTACGGGTCACCAGCGACAAGTTGTAGCTAATCCCCAATGAAATGCTCATTGGGGATTTTTCGTTGTGTCTGTGAAAATATAATGTAAATTTTTTATAGATTTTTTTTTGCGAATAGACGGTTTGTATTTTATTTGTTATTTATTACCATCACGACAACAAAATCGCTGGCATCACCTTGCTCGTCCTCACTTTCGCTAGTTCCAGTTGGTGGTAATAAATGTTGACAGTATTCGACCTTTTAAGGCAATCTGCACAATTACTTGTAAAAATATGGAAACCTCATAACCATATAGCGAATTTGTAGAGATAATCAAACCGGTTTATTATAAAGTTAAAGCCGAAAACAAGCCATATGGCTTTGGACTGATGCTGAGGATATTCATTTCACAGAACACCTTATAATACTAATTCTCAATAGAAATAACACAAAATTCGCTTTCAATGAGAAATTAGTATAAATCCGTCCTCACAGGAATTGATTGCCTTTATTACAGTAAGTCATTCATCTTCGACAACAGACGCTTTATTCTTAGTATTATTTAGCTTATAAATATCAAGCCCGTTCTTAATCTTTCTGTTGTAAACCAACAAAATCGCCTCGGCATATCCCTTCGTTCCGCCTCCGCGCTCACGGGCGCTGCGGACTATTTCCTTTACCGAAACATTTCCGAACTTCTCAATAAAATAGTCGTCCGAAAGTTCATCCTCATATGTAACTATAAGCTTCGCTATTCCCCTAAGAATATTTCCCGATAGTGAATACCTGTCACCTTCCCAGGAGGCAACACACAATTTCAGCGTTCGCCGCAAAACGTGGAATCCGAATTTTTCGTATATCTCCTCTAAAGCACCTATCGCGCATATCACACAATCGCCGCTTGTTTTTCCTATTCTCAGCTTGAATTCTTCAACCTGGTCGCGAATGAGCAACTGCTTGTCATTTCCGGCTTCAATATTTGCCCTAAAAATTTCATACGCGGAGAGTGCTTTAACAAATTTCTGTTGGTTTGCAAAAATATCCGCTTCGTGTTCATACTGAATATCATCGTAAACCATACACCACACCGGAGTATCTCTCGAGCCCGATACTGCCGCCACAATCTCAATCGTATGCTGCCCGTTTATGACGTAATTAAGCCCGTTACGGCGGCTTACTTTCACGGGATTTATCTGATATACATCAAAATTGAGAATAGTCCTTTGAATGTGTTTCAATGATAGATTTCGCTGATACTCCTGATTTGACACAAGATTTTTTATCGGTATCTGCTCAAAATGAACGTTCGGCACAAAATCGCTGTAATCTGTTTCTTTCATTATACTACCTCCGTAATATGTTCAATTAATTTTTCTGCGGCAGCTTTCAAACCGCTCAGCTTATCGTAAATTTCATCCGCCGCCTTTGCGGTTATCTGCGGAGTTATGTTTATCCGCACTTTTTCGATCATATTGACCCACGACGGGATTGTTAAGGATAAGCCGGTTATTTCCGCATCGGGATCAAATTTTGGCGTACTTTTAACAGTTGGTATTTCAACAAAACATTCTTTGCTTGTGAAATTTTCCATTTGGGATTTCAACTGCTCTCCGGATAGTTTAGCGTACGCAATAAGACATCTTTGCGAGATGTTCAATTTTCCGTTTAACAAACTAACCGCCGATTTTCTGTCAACCAAAAACAGAGTATCGATTGTTTTGGCGCATGCTTCATAATCTTTCACAGCACTGACGCAATAATGATATTCTTTCGCAATTCTTTCCCTTATGGAAGACTTAAGATTCACTGTTCGAGCTAAACTGTTTTCGCATATTTGTTCGGCTAAACTTCGTTTACCGATCAAATATTTTTGCATAATCGGCGTCAAATCGCCTCGCTTTAATTGATTGCGACATATCCATGCAACGGTTTCCTCATAGCTTTTGCAGGGAATATTTACGCTGATTATCGGTAAATTTAACTCCAACGCGATTTTATGTTCCTCGTGACCTCCGACCATTACACCGTTAAAAACGAACACATTCGCACAAGCACTTTTTATCACCTCCGCTTCAAGACGGTGGAATTCGTCATCGGTTATCGGCTGAATCAGACGACTTATTTCGTCCTTCAATTTTAATTCAACAGATTTGTTTTCCATCATTTTCTCCTTATCTGTTAAGCCCGATCACTGTAAAATCGTCAAATATATTAACCGCGATTGACTTTTTTTGCTGCTCGACAGTAAGTCCGAAATAATCTCTCCAATCCTCGGGAAAACAAGATTTTCTTGATGCTTCTTTAACTGCGTTATCGACAGCCTCAGCGTTATTGAGGTCAAAAAACATAAGCCGTTCCGAGTTTGTTTTAAGAACCGCTCCCATAATCCGGTATCTTCTGTCCGGACTCCAGCCCATTAACTCTGCCAATTTAGCGGAGAATAATCTGCAAACGATTTTTCGCGGAGTTAGTTTGCCGTTTTTATCTTTACACCACAGAAAAGAATCCCTGTCGTCCTCGCCGCACGGTCTCAAAACAAGTTTTCGTTCGGCGGAATTTATGAGGAACTGAACGTATCTCACTTCGGGCATTTTCCGCAGACACGCCGTGTTTACCGAAACCTTTACACCATCAAAGCAGATCGCGGGCATACCGGTACGCGACAGAAATTCGCCGCGAACGATTTCGTAATCGTCGTAGCTAAACGAATCGTCCTCGATAAATTCTTTTGTTTCATCAATCATCTTTACTTTCCTCCTTGATATTCTTATAAAGTTCGCGTATGTTTTCGTCAATTATCTCCATCGGCGTAACGTTAATCTCCCCAAGCTCCGAAAACGTTATAGACTGCTCGTTTATGCTAAAAGCTTTATGTTTTTCGAGCGTGTCCACCCAATGCAGATATTTGTAA